>MIAC01000159.1:5671-8809 GCA_001830475.1 Rhodospirillales bacterium RIFCSPLOWO2_12_FULL_67_15 | reverse complement strand
ACGCAAAATCCCTCCGGCGCAGAGGTTCCAAATGACCGGGATAGGCTCTAACTTCGACGCCTTCTTCGCCGCCGAAATGGAAGAGCACGCCCTGGTGCAACGGGCGACCGCGGCCGCTCTCAAGGAACCCTTCCGCCGGCTGGTCGGGGTGTGCGTCGCGTCGCTTCGCGCCGGAGGAAAAATTCTTCTCTTCGGCAACGGCGGCAGCGCCGCCGACGCGCAGCACCTCGCCGCCGAACTGACCGTCCGCTACAAGAAGGACCGCGCCCCGATCGCGGCGATCGCGCTTACTACCGACACCTCGGCGCTCACCGCCATAGGCAACGATTACGAGTTCGGGCGCCTGTTCGAGCGCCAAGTGGAGGCGCTGGGCCGCGCCGGCGACGTGGCGCTCGGGATTTCGACCTCGGGGCGAAGCGAGAACGTGATCCGCGCGCTGCAAATGGCGAAGAAGATCGGCGCGGCCGCGGCGGCGCTTTCGGGCGGCGACGGCGGCCGGCTCCCGGGGCTCGCCGATCCGCTCCTGATCGTGCCCTCGCGGACCATCGCCCGCATCCAGGAGATGCACATCACGCTGGGCCAGATGCTGTGCGGCGCGGTCGAGATCGAATTGGGACTCGTCCCATGACCGACCGCGCGCGTTTGCTTCCCCTGATTCAAGCATTGGCTTCGGCCCGCGTCGCGGTCGCGGGCGACGTCATGCTCGACATCTACGTCGGCGGGACCGTGGACCGCATCTCGCCCGAGGCGCCGATCCCGGTGCTCAGGGTCGAGCGCGAAACCGCGATGCCCGGCGGCGCCGGCAACGTCGCGCGCAATGTCGCCGCGCTCGGCGCGTCCGCCCGCCTTACGGCTGCGGTCGGGGCCGACGACGCGGGCCGGAGGCTCCGCGAACTGATCGCCGCCGAAACGCGGCTTACGGGCGAATTGGTGGCCGATCCTTCGCGGCAGACCTCGATCAAGACCCGCTACGTCGGCGGCAGACAACAAATGCTTCGCACCGACCGCGAGACCGTCGCCCCCTTGGGCGCGGACGCGCGCCGGCGCCTGATCGCGGGCGTTCGCGCCGCGCTCGCCGACTGCGCGGTGCTGGTGCTTTCCGACTACGGCAAGGGCGCGCTCGCGGACGGCGTCGCCGCCCAGCTGATCGCAGAGGCGAAGCAAGCGAAACGCGCCGTGGTCGTCGATCCCAAGGGTCGCGACTGGTCGCCTTATGCCGGCGCCGACGTGGTGACGCCCAATAAGCGCGAGCTCGCCGAGGCCGCGGGGATGGACGTCGCCGGGGACGCAACCGTCGTCGCCGCAGGCCGAGCGCTGATCGCGCGCCACCGGCTCGGCGCCGTGCTCGCCACCCTGGGTGCGGACGGCATGATCCTGGTGCGCGCGGACGGAAGACACGAGCATTTTCGCGCCGAAGCGCGCGAGGTCTTCGACGTCTCGGGCGCGGGCGACACCGCGGTCGCGGCGCTCTCTGCGCTGCTCGCGACCGGAGCCTCGCTCGCGGACGCGGCCCTGATCGCCAACGTCGCCGCCGGGATCGTGGTCGGCAAGGCCGGGACCGCGGTCGTCCACGGCGACGAGCTTGCCCACGCGCTCCACCACCAGGATCTGATGGACGCCGAGGCCAAGATCCTGACCCGGGCGCAAATTCTGGAGCGCGTCCGCGCCTGGCGCGCGGCGAAGCTCCGGATCGGCTTCACCAACGGCTGCTTCGATTTGCTCCATCCCGGCCACGTCTCGCTGTTCGCCCAGGCGCGCGCCGCCGTGCTCGCCTCGCTCGCCGCGGTCGACGCGGTGGTGGTCTTCGCCGAGGACACGCCGTTGACGCTGATCGAGGCGCTCCGCCCCGATCTCCTGGTCAAGGGCGCGGACTACACCCGGGACAACGTCGTCGGCGGGTCGCTGGTGGAACAGTGGGGCGGGCGGGTGCTGCTCGCCGAGATCGCGCCCGGGCACAGCACCTCGGCCACCATCGCGAAGCTGGCGCGCTAAGCGCGCCGGGCGTGGTAGTGGGGCAATTTGACGGCCTGCTTCTCTCGGGGAACGGGGAGTTTTCAAATGACCACCCTCAACGTCGGCATCGCGACCTACGCCGAGATGAAGGCCCGAACGCTGGCCATCGCCCGGGGCAAGCTCAAACCCTCGCCGCGCGAGCCCAAGGTCTGGTTCTCGTCGGCCGAATCCTTCGCCCGGGTTCTGTCCGAGGGCAACCGGGCGCTGCTCGCCTTGATCGCCGAGCGCCATCCCGGCTCCCTCGACGCGCTCGCCCGGGCGAGCGGGCGCAAGAAATCGAACCTCTCGCGAACGCTCAAACGCATGGCCGGCTGCGGCCTGATCACCCTGAAGCGCGGCCGGCGCGGAAGGCTCATTCCGAGTGTCGGCTTCGACCGGATCGTGCTCCAGCTTCCCCTCGGCAAGACGCGCCCCCACCGCGACGCCGCGTGAGCGCGGTGTCCTTTCTCGCCCTCCATCTTCTCTACGCCGCGCTCTGGCTTTCGTTCGGCCTCGGCCATTCGCTTCTCGCCGACGCGCGGATCAAGGCGCGCCTGAAGCCTTTTTTCCGCGCCGGCTACCGGCTCGCCTACAACCTGTTCGCCGTCCTCCATGTCGCGCTGGTCATCGGCGTGGGGTGGTGGTTGCTCGGCGACGGCGCCGCGTTCGACCGCGCGCCCGCGCTCCGCGTCCTGCAAGGAACCGCGAGCCTGCTCGGCGCGGGCGTTTTTATCGTCGCTCTTTTCGGCTACGACTTGGGGCGTTTCGCGGGGACCGCGCAGTTGCGCGCCTCGGCCCAAGGCAAGTTCCTCGACGACGAGGAACCGCTCCGCCTTGGAGGGCTCCATCGCTACGTCCGCCATCCGATTTATGCCGGCGCGTTTCTCCTGCTCTGGGGCCGGATCGAGGACGAGTTCTCGCTCGCGACCGCGGTTTGGGCGAGCCTTTATCTGTGGATCGGCGCGCGCTTCGAGGAACGCCGCCTGATCGCCCGCTTCGGCGAGGTTTATGCGCGCTACCGCTCGTCGGTTCCCGAGTTCGTCCCGTGGAAGGGCCGGGCGTGGGCGGAGTGAAGGCGATGGTTCTTGCCGTCACCCCCGCGCATGCGGGGGTCCACGAACAAGCTGGATGCCCTCCCCGGGCACT
>MIAC01000159.1:5408-5571 GCA_001830475.1 Rhodospirillales bacterium RIFCSPLOWO2_12_FULL_67_15 | reverse complement strand
GCCGCCGCCGGTGACGTTCTTCATCGCGCTCGCGTCGTCGTTGCCCATCCACACGCCCGCGACCAGATCGGCGGTGAAGCCGAGGAACCACGCGTCGCGGAAATTCTGGGTCGTGCCGGTCTTGCCCGCCGCCTCGCGGTCGAGCTTCGCCTGCCGCCCGGTG
>MIAC01000159.1:0-5220 GCA_001830475.1 Rhodospirillales bacterium RIFCSPLOWO2_12_FULL_67_15 | reverse complement strand
GCGTAGGCCTGGACGAGATCGAGCAACGTGACCTCAGCCGTCCCGAGCGCGAGGCTGGCTTCGGCCTCGAACTCGTCGCCGAGGCCGAGGCGGCGCGCCATCTCCACCACGCGCGCCAATCCCGTCTCGACCGCCACCTGGACCGCGACCGTGTTGATTGAGCGGGCGACGGCTTCGGCGACCGTGACCTCGCCCGCGTAGGTGCCCTCGTAGTTGCGAGGGCTGTAGCCGGCGATCGAAAACGGCCCGTCGACGAAACGCGCCTCGGGGGAGAGCCCCGCCTCCAGCGCGGCGAGATAAACCACCGGCTTGAAGGCCGAGCCCGGCTGGCGGCGGGCCTGGGTCGCGCGGTTGAACTGGCTTTGGCCGAAGTCGCGCCCGCCGACCAGGGCCTTGACCGCGCCCGAGGGCGCGAGCGCGACCAGCGCCGCCTGTTCCGGCCCGCCCGGGGTTTTCGCTTCGAGCGCGCGCGCGACCGCGGCTTCGGCCGCGCCCTGGAGGCGCGAATCCACGCTTGTCTCGACGCGCAAGTCCCGGTCGCCGACGGCGACGAAGTCGGAAAGCTGGTCGATCACCCATTCGGCGAGATAACGGGCCGAAGGCTTAGCCGTCGCCTCGGTCGCGCGCGCGCGCGCGCGCGCAGGACGTTCGGAGAGATCCAGTTTACGGACCTCGTCTTCGGTCACGAAGCCGAGCGCGGCCATGTTTTCGAGCACCTGCACCGCGCGGGCGTGCGCGCGTTCGGGACTGCTGAGCGGATTGAACCGCGAGGGCGCTTTGAGGAGCCCGGCGAGCAGCGCAGATTGGTAGAGCGACAGCTCGCGGGCGCCGGCATCGAAGTAGCGTTTCGCCGCCGCGTCGACGCCGTAGGTTCCCGCGCCGAGATAGACGCGGTTGAGGTACACGGTCAGTATTTCTTCCTTGTCGAAGCGGCGTTCGAGCCAGAACGCCAGCATCGCCTCCTGGATTTTCCGCTTCCAGGTGCGTTCGGGCGTGAGAAAGAGGTTCTTGGCGAGCTGCTGGGTGATGGTCGAGCCGCCCTGGACGGCGCGGCCAGCGCGCAAATTCGCGAGCGCGGCGCGGGCGAGCCCCAGGAGATCGAGCCCGAAGTGCTGGAAGAAGCGGCGGTCCTCGGTCGCGACGACGGCGAGCGGAAGCTCGGGCGCCATCTCGTGGAGCGGCACCGGCCGGCCCCAGATCTCGCCCACGCGGGCGAGCTCGGTCCCATCCGCGGCGAGCACGATGATCGAAGGCGCCCGGGTAGGGCGGAAGGCGCGGTTGACGTCGGGCAGGTCGTAGGCGAAGACCGCGAGTCCGAGGAGCGCCGCCACCACCCCCCACACCCCGAGAGCGAGCGCGCGCGAGGCCGCGCGCCGCCAGCCCTTGCGCCCTCTCCGGCTCATGCCAAAGTCCTGTTTACGAAGCCGTCACGCGCCGTCACTTCTTCGGCCGGCGGCAGTTGAGCAGACGGTGCAGTTCCTCGGGGGCGATGGTCGCGCCCTTGAGGTTGACGCGCCAGACTTCGAGGTTGGCGAGCTCGGCCCCGCTCAAGTCGGCGCCGCGCAAATCGGCTTCGGTCATGTCGGCCTCGCCCAGGAGCGCCTGGCCGAGGTTGGCGTTGACGAGCGAGGCTTCGGCGAGATTGGCGCGGCGCAAATTCGCCCCTTCCAGGTTGGCGCCGGCGAAATCGGCGCGGCGCAAATCCGCGCCCCTCAGGTCGGCCGCGCGCAAATCCGCGCCCCTCAAGTCGTAGCCGATCAGGACCGCGCGGCTTCCGCCCTGGCCGGCGGCCCAGCTTTGGTGGGCTTCGAGGATCGATTCGAGACTGGGACGCTTGGCCACGGCGAAGCCCCCGGGGAATGGCGACAGATTCAGTATGCGCCCGGGTGGCCGTTCTGGCAACGCGCCGCCGCCCGGATCACCGCGCCGCAAGCACGGGCGACGGGATCTTGTCGCCCGGACTTGGGCCGTGCCGCCAGCGCTGATAGCCCCAGATCGAAAGTGCGACGGCGGCGCCGATCACGGTGCTGATGTCTTCGGGATGGATCAAGCCGATCGCGCTCGCGAACAGCGCCGCGCGCAGCGCCATCGGCAAGGGGCCATTGAGCCAGCCCTCGGTCGAACAGGCGAGCATGAAGACGCCGAACGCCGCGCTCAAGGACACGTTCGCGATTTCCAGCCAGCCGCCCTGGCCGATCAAGGCCGGGCTGGCGAAGAACATGAACGGGACGATGAAGGTGGCGAGCCCGAGCTTGACCGCGATCCAGGAGGTCTTCCACGGATCGGCCCGGGCCATGCTCGCGGCGGCGAAGGACGCGACCGCGACCGGGGGCGTGATCGCGGACAAGACCGCGTAATAGAAGATGAACATGTGCGCGACCAGGGGCGGGATGCCCATCCGGATCAGCCCCGGCGCGACCACCGCCGCGGCGATGGCGTAGGCCGCGGTGGTCGGCATGCCCATGCCCAGGATCGTCACCACGATCATGGTGAAGACCAGCGCCAGGGCCTGGCTTTGCCCGGCGATGGCGAGCACAAGCGACGAGAAGCGCCCGCCGATGCCGGTCAGCGCGATGATGCCGACGATGATGCCGGCGGCGGCGCAGACCGCGACCAATTGCAGGCAGTCCTTGGTCGCGAGTTCGAGCGCGTCCAGCACCGCGCGCGGGCCCATGCGGTAGCGCGCGTCGAGCCAACTCGCGATCAGCGCCCCGAACATGCCCAAGAGCGCGGCGCGAAAGCCCGAATAGCCCATCACGAAGGCGACGATCAGCACGATGACCGGCGCGAGCATGTAGATTTGCTTGAGCATGGGCGCGAGCGCGGGGAGTTCGTTCCGGGGCACGCCGCGCAGGCCGTTGCGGACCGCGTGCAGGTCGCAGTGCGCGTAACAGGCGATGTAGAACAGCAGGCAGGGGATCACCGCGGACAGCGCGATGGTCGAATAGGGAATCCCGGTGACCTCGGCCATGATGAACGCGCCCGCGCCCATCACCGGCGGCGTGATCTGGCCGCCGGCCGAGGACGTCGCCTCGATCGCGCCCGCGGTCGCGCGATCGTAGCCGACCCGGCGCATCATCGGGATCGTGACCGAGCCCGAGGCGACGACGTTGGCGACCGAGGAGCCCGAGATCGAGCCGAACAGGATGCCGGAAACGACCGCGACCTTGGCCGGGCCGCCGCGCGCCCAGCCGACCAACGCGACGGCGAGGTAGTTGAAATAATCGCCGGCCTTGGACTTGGTGAGGAAGGCGGCGAACGCCGTGAACATGATGATGAAGGTCGAGGACACCTCCAGCGTCACCCCGAAGATGCCCTGGTCGCTGAAGATGTAGGTGAACAGGAACCCGATCGGATAGCCCTTGTGGTAGAGCACCCCCGGCAGCCACGGCCCGACGAAGCCGTAGAGCAGGAACGCGCCCGCGATCATGGTCAGCGCGAGGCCGGCGAGGCGGCGGGAGAATTCCAGCACCAGCGCGGTGCCGATCAGCCCGACGACGAAATCGGCCGGGGTATAGAGCGCGCCAGCGCGGAACTGGAGCCCCTCGAGCTCGACCACGACGTAGCCGGCGCAGGCCGCGGCCACCGCCATCAAAACCCAGTCGTGCCAGGGGATGCGCCCGCGCGCGGCGCCCACGTGCCAGGCGAAGAAGGCGAAGCCGATCACCGAGCCCCCGCCGAGGTGGACGGCGCGGAGCGCGAGCGAATCGATCGGCCATACGTTGAGGACGATCAGGTGGAACGCCGTGTACCCGACGCAGAGCCAGTAGAACAGCGTTTTTTCCCAGCCCGCGAGCTTCCGCTGGGCGCCGGAGAATTCGAGTTCGCTCGGCGTTTCGGGCGCGCCCGTCGCGGGCGGGGTGGCGGACATCGGCGGCATCATCCCCCCTCGGGCCTAAGGCGGCGCCCTCGGGGAGCGCCGCCGGACGAGAGGCGTTTAGGTCATCCGCCGAGCTTGGCGGGAATGGCGATGCCTTTTTCCTTGTAATACTTCACCGCGCCGGGATGGAACGGCATGAACGCGTTGCGGTTCCAGTTCTGGATCAGGGTTTCCTTGGCCGAGGCGTGACCCTTGACCAGGGCTTCGTTGTTCTCGAGCACCGCCTTGGTGATCTTGTAGGCCATATCGGCGTCGAAATCCTTGTGGACGATGAAGAAGTTGTAAACGCCGACGGTCTTGTGGTCCTCGTTCAGGCTCTTGTAGGTGCCCTTGGGGATCACCGCGTCGGACAACTCGGGCATGTCCCTTTTCAGCGTGGCGATCTGGGCGTCGGTGTATGTGAAGAAGCGGACCGGACGCTGCGCCTCGATCTCGGAATAGCCGGCGATGGGAAGCCCGGCGCAGAAGGGGAACGCGTCGATCAGCCCGTCGCCGAGCTGGCCGCCCATGTCGCTCGCGCCGCCGAAGCGGATGGTGACGTTGAGGCCGAGCGATTTGAACATCAGCGGGAAGTAGGTGCCGCAGGTGCCGGCGCGGGGACCGACGCCGACCGTCTTGCCGTTCAGCTCGGCGACCGATTTGATGCCGCTCTTTTCGGTGGTGATGAAGTGGAAGGGCGTGTCGTACATCGGAAACAGCGCCCGGATGTTGTCGTACTTCTTGCCCTTGGCCCAGCCGGTGCCGGTCCAGGCCTGGTAGGCGATGCCCATGGTGGTCATGCCGAGTTCGACCTGCTTGCTATCGGTCAGAATCACGTTCTGGTTGGGGCCCTGGGTTTGCTGGGTCGAGACGTTGACGCCGAGCTTCTCGGTGAGCAGGCTCGCGACCACGCCGCCGTAAATGAAATAAGTTCCGCCGACCGAGGCGGTGCCGAGCGTGATGCCCTTCTGCTGGGCGGACGCGGCGCCCGCAAAGGCAAGGCCGGCAGCCAGCGTAGCGGCGGTGAGAATGCGATGGATCATGAGTATCCTCCCTCGGACTTTTCGGTTTCGGTGCCGGCGTTTTGTAGCGGGCTTGGGCCGAAACCATGCCCGGAATCGCGCTTTCGCGCAACCCACCTTCGGGGGAGCGCCCGCGGCCTTCTCCCCCGATATTCCCTCGTATTCCGCCCGTGTCGACGCCCGAAACGGGACGGCAGCCGGACGTTAAGCGCTCGCCCCCCTTGCTCGAACCAAGGTTAACGGAAGGCGATTCCGATGTCCCCGGTTCCCGGCTTTCCCGAGGGCAGCGTCGCAGCCGTCAAGCGGGCGAGCTTGACCGCCGTCAAGGATCGGCCGCCG
>MIAC01000158.1:6112-7183 GCA_001830475.1 Rhodospirillales bacterium RIFCSPLOWO2_12_FULL_67_15 | reverse complement strand
GCGCGAGCCACTCGAAGCGCTCCCGGCTCATGCCCTCGGGCAGGACCGCGATGGCCCTACAGCCCATGAGGCGCGAGATGGCGACGCCGCCGCGGCAGTAGTTGCCGGTCGAGGGCCAGACCGCGCGCTGCCGGGTCGGGTCGAACGTCCCGGTCACGAGGCGCACCACCAGGCAGGCGTAGGCGGGAAGAACCTTGTGCGCGCCGATCATGGGGAAGCGTTCGCCAAGCGCGATCACGATCCGCGCCGAAACGCCGGTGAGCGCGGAGGAAAGCTCGATGAAGCCCGGCACCGGCACCGGTGCGCGGCGGTCGGGGCCGTTGTGCCAATGGACGCGAAGGAGATTGGCGGGATCGGGGCGGTCGGGGTCGACGTCCGCTCCCGAAGGCCCGCGGAGGGCGACGGGATCGGCGATCTCGTCGAAGGTGGGCAGCCGGACGCGGGCCTCGCGGGCGCGGGCCACGGCGCGCTCGCGCGTGGCCCGATCCGCCACGTCGACCGGAAGTTCGAACGGATTCACGGAAACTCGCTCTCCCAACTGGGGCTCTTTTAAATGATATCTACATTAGAAAAACCGGGCAATAAAAATGCGTCAATATAACGACTTGAATAAATCGAACCGCGGCGCAATAGTCGGCGTCGCACCCACGGGAGGACGCGAAATGGCCGAGGGCATGGGCGTGGGCGCGGCGGTCCGCCGGCGCGAGGACGAGCGCCTGCTCAAGGGGCGCGGCCGGTTCGTCGGCGACATCGCGCTGGTCGGGATGAAGGACATCGCCTTCGTCCGCAGCCCGCTCGCGCACGCCCGCATCCGCGCGATCGCCATTCCGCCCGAGCACCGGGGCGCGGTCTTCGCCTGGTCGGACATGGCCAAGGCCGGGATCAAGCCGATCCGCGCCGCCTCGAGCCTCCCCGGATTCAAGGTTTCGGACCAGCCGCCGCTCGCCGACAACAAAGTCCGATTTGTCGGCGAGCCGATCGCGGCCTGCCTCGGGCGCACGCGCGCCGAAGCCGAGGATATCGCCGCCGAGGTGACGGTCGACTTCGAGGAACTGCCGGTCAACGCCGACA
>MIAC01000158.1:4884-6105 GCA_001830475.1 Rhodospirillales bacterium RIFCSPLOWO2_12_FULL_67_15 | reverse complement strand
ATCCGCCCGCGCGCCCGCGTCCAAGGTGCACGACCATTGGAGCGACAACATCTTCCTCGAAGCCGATACCGACGTCGGCGACATCGCGGCGATCGCGGAGCGCGCACCGGTCAAGGTCTCGCGCCAGATCCGCATGGCCCGCCAGTGCATGGTGCCCTTGGAAGGAAAGGGCGTGGTCGCGGCGTGGGAGCGGCAAGCCGAGCAGCTCACGCTCCACACCTCGACCCAGATGCCGCACATCGTCCGCCAGGGTCTCGCCGAGTGCCTCGGCGTCGATCAGGGCTCGATCCGGGTGATCGCGCCCGACGTCGGCGGCGGTTTCGGCTACAAGGGCCTGTTGCAGCCCGAGGAGGTGGTCGCCGCCTGGCTCGCCCGCGTCCTCGACCATCCGGTGCGCTGGACCGAGGACCGGCGCGAGCACCTGGTCGCGGCGGCGAACGCGCGCGAGCACCGCTACGAGATCACCGCTTACGCCGACGCCCAGGGGCGGCTGCTCGGGCTCGACGCCTTGGCCTGGGTCGATGCCGGCGCCTATTCGGTCTATCCCTTCTCCGCCTGCCTCGAAGCGGCCCAGCTCGGCAGCATCCTGCCCGGGCCCTACGACTTCGCCCATTACCGCTGCCGCACCTTTTCGGTTTGCACCAACAAGCCGCCGATCGTGCCCTATCGCGGAGTCGCGCGCACCGGCGTCTGCCTCGCCATCGAGCAGATCATGGACGCGATCGCGGGAGCAGTCGGGCGCGAGCCGCACGAGGTCCGCCTGATCAACCTGGTCCCGCCCGAGAAGATGCCCTACGTCAGCGTCACCCGGAAGCACTACGACAGCGGCGACTATCCCGAATCGATGCGCCGCGCCGTCGCCGCGATCGACCTCGCGGGCGTCCGCGCCCGGCAGAAGACGGGCGAACCCGACGGGCGCCGGATCGGCGTCGGCTTGGGCGTCTATTGCGAGCAGGCCGGGCACGGCACCGCCGTCTATCAGGGCTGGGGCATTCCGATGGTGCCGGGGCACGAGCAGGCCCAGGCGCGGCTCACTCCCGACGGCGGCCTCGAGCTTCGGGTCGGCCTACAGTCCCACGGCCAGAGCATGGAAACGACGCTCGCCCAGGTCGCCCATCAGGTTCTCGGCGTCGATATCGCCAAGATCAAGGTGGTGCACGGCGATACCGGCCTGACGCCGTTCTCGACCGGCACCTGGGGCTCGCGCGCGGCGATCATGGG
>MIAC01000158.1:1833-4766 GCA_001830475.1 Rhodospirillales bacterium RIFCSPLOWO2_12_FULL_67_15 | reverse complement strand
GGCCCGGGGAGCGTGCCGCTCGCCGAGATCGCGCGCGTCTGGTACCGGGCGCCGCAGCTTCTGCCGCCGGACGTGGACCCGGGCGGCCTCGAGGTCACCGCCGGCTACAAGCCGAAGTCCGACCAGGGCACGTTCTCGTACGCGACCCACGCGGCGGTCGTGGCGGTGGACACGGAAACCGGCGCGGTCGAGATTCTCGATTACGTGGTGGTCGAGGACGCCGGCGTCATGCTCAACCCGATGGTGGTGGACGGGCAGATTCTGGGCGGCGTCGCGCAGGGAATCGGAACCGCGCTGTACGAGGAAGTGCCCTTCGACGCCGAGGGCCAGCCGCTCGCCTCCACCTTCGCCGATTATCTGGTGCCCGGCTTCCCCGAGATTCCGCCGGTCCGGATATTTCACATGACCACGCCCTCGCCCTTGACCGAATTCGGCCAGAAGGGCATCGGCGAAGGCGGCGGCATCGCCCCGCCGGCGGCGATTTGCAACGCGATCAACGACGCGCTGAAGCCGCTCGGCGCGGTCGTCACCGATACGCCGATGACGCCCCGGCGCGTGTTCGCGGCCATTACCGCGGCCAAGGAGCGGCGATGAAGCCGGTCAATTTCGATTACGAGCGCCCGGCGACTCTTCAAGCGGCGCTCGCGTTGCTCGCGAACGAGGAGCGAATCGCCAAGCCGGTCGCCGGCTCGCAGTCGCTCGGGCCGATGCTGAACCTGCGCCTGGTCCAGCCGGAACTGTTGGTGGACATCACCGCGATTCCCGAGCTTGCCGCGATCCGCGAGGACAAAGGCGTGCTCGTCCTCGGCGCCTGCGTCACCCACGCGGCGCTGGAGGACGGCGGCTATCCCGACCCCACCCGCGGCGTGCTGGCGCAGGTGGCGGCGGGGATCGCCTATCGCGCGGTCCGCAACCGCGGCACCGTCGGCGGGAGCCTGGCGCATGCCGATCCCGCCGCCGACTGGGTTTCGGCATTGATCGCGCTCGGCGCCGACGTGGTCGTCGCGGGGACCTCGGGGCGGCGAATTGTGCCGGCCAAGGACTTTGTCGTTGGCGTGTTCGAAACTTCGCTCGCGCCCGGCGAGCTCGTCGCCGAAATCCGGATTCCGGGGTTGTCGGCGAACGCGCGCTGGGGCTACGCCAAGATCTGCCGCAAGGCGGGCGAATTCTCCCATGCCACCGGGGCGGTTCTGGCGGACCCGGCGCGCGCGTTCGCGCGCGCGGTGATCGGCGCGGTCTCGGGTCCTCCGATCGTCGTCGACGATGCGAAGATCGCCGAACAGGACCCGGGCGAGGCCTGGGTCGCCGCCCAACTCGCGGGCACGCCCTTGGGCGACGACGCTTACCAAATCCGCATCCATCACGTCGCGCTCAAGCGGGCGATCGCGGCCGCGAGCATACAATGAAAAACGTCGCCCTGAGCGTGAACGGAAAGAAGATCGCCGCTACGGTCGAGCCGCGCACCCATCTCGGCGATTTCCTGCGCGAGCAGCAGTTGCTCACCGCGACCCACTTGGGCTGCGAGCACGGCGTCTGCGGCGCGTGCACGGTGCTGCTCGACGGCCGGCCGGTGCGAAGCTGCATCACCTTGGCCGTCGCCTGCGAGGCCGGCGCGGTCACGACCCTGGAGGGGCTGGAGAACGATCCGGTGATGGCCGAGCTGCGCGAGGCGTTCGCCGCCGAGCACGGGCTGCAATGCGGCTTCTGCACGCCGGGAATGCTGATCTCGGCGCGCGATCTGGTGCTGCGCAAGGCGGGCGCCGACGACCGCGCGGTGCGAATCGAGATGAGCGGCAACCTCTGCCGCTGCACCGGCTACAGAGGCATCGTCCGGGCGATCCGCCGGGTGCTCGACGCGCGCAAGAAAACGAAGGCGTGAGGGGAAACCTCCGGGCCATGCCCCAGATCGCGCAAAGCTTCACCGTCGGATTCCCGCGCGCAGAGGTGTGGCGGATGCTCGCCGACGTCGAGCGGGTGGTGACGTGCATGCCCGGCGCCTCGCTCACCCGGCCGCCCGCGGGCGGCAAGCTCTTGGGCGAGATGCGGGTCAAGCTCGGCCCGATCGTCGCCGCCTTCGCCGGCGAAGGCGATCTCGCCATGGACGACGCGGCTTACACCGGGACCATTCGCGGCCAAGGAATGGATCGCAAGAACAATTCGCGCGTCCGCGCCGAGGTCGAATTCAAGGCGACCGACGAAGGGGCGGCGACCCGGGTGGAGATCGCGGTCGACTTTTCGCTCACCGGGACGCTCGCCCAGTTCAGCCGCGGCGCGCTCATCCAGGAGATCCTGGGTCGCCGCCCGACTCGCGGGCACGCCCTTGGGCGACGACGCTTACCAAATCCGCATCCATCACGTCGCGCTCAAGCGGGCGATCGCGGCCGCGAGCATACAATGAAAAACGTCGCCCTGAGCGTGAACGGAAAGAAGATCGCCGCTACGGTCGAGCCGCGCACCCATCTCGGCGATTTCCTGCGCGAGCAGCAGTTGCTCACCGCGACCCACTTGGGCTGCGAGCACGGCGTCTGCGGCGCGTGCACGGTGCTGCTCGACGGCCGGCCGGTGCGAAGCTGCATCACCTTGGCCGTCGCCTGCGAGGCCGGCGCGGTCACGACTCTGGAGGGGCTGGAGAACGATCCGGTGATGGCCGAGCTGCGCGAGGCGTTCGCCGCCGAGCACGGGCTGCAATGCGGCTTCTGCACGCCGGGAATGCTGATCTCGGCGCGCGATCTGGTGCTGCGCAAGGCGGGCGCCGACGACCGCGCGGTGCGAATCGAGATGAGCGGCAACCTCTGCCGCTGCACCGGCTACAGAGGCATCGTCCGGGCGATCCGCCGGGTGCTCGACGCGCGCAAGAAAACGAAGGCGTGAGGGGAAACCTCCGGGCCATGCCCCAGATCGCGCAAAGCTTCACCGTCGGATTCCCGCGCGCG
>MIAC01000158.1:0-1816 GCA_001830475.1 Rhodospirillales bacterium RIFCSPLOWO2_12_FULL_67_15 | reverse complement strand
CGCCGACGTCGAGCGGGTGGTGACGTGCATGCCCGGCGCCTCGCTCACCCGGCCGCCCGCGGGCGGCAAGCTCTTGGGCGAGATGCGGGTCAAGCTCGGCCCGATCGTCGCCGCCTTCGCCGGCGAAGGCGATCTCGCCATGGACGACGCGGCTTACACCGGGACCATTCGCGGCCAAGGAATGGATCGCAAGAACAATTCGCGCGTCCGCGCCGAGGTCGAATTCAAGGCGACCGACGAAGGGGCGGCGACCCGGGTGGAGATCGCGGTCGACTTTTCGCTCACCGGGACGCTCGCCCAGTTCAGCCGCGGCGCGCTCATCCAGGAGATCACGCGGCGCCTCGGCGCCGAATTCGCCCGCAACCTCGAAGCCCGGCTCGCGGCGGCGGGCGAATCCCCGCCGCCTTTGAAAGATAGCCGCGAGGATTCGCTCGCGGCGGTCGCCGCCTCGGCGGGCCAGCCCGCCGAAGCCTCGGCGAAGGCGGGCGAGGCGTTGAACGCGGGCGCGCTCGCTTGGGGGCTGATCCGCGATTGGATCAGGGGTTTTTTCGCCCGCTTGTTCGGCCGCCGCGCAGGGGGATAATGCTCTAGCCCGAACTTGAGAGGACAAGAACAACAAGGAGCCCTGCGCACCAGGGCCGCGAGTCGAACCTAACCAAAGACTTCGAAACCAAGGAGGAGGACAGTCATGTTGAGGAAAAGTTCCACGATCCTGGCGCTGGGTCTGGCGGCGTTCGCCGCCGGCGACGCGGCGGCCCAGGAAGCGATCAAGATCGGCGTCACCCAGCCCTTGACCGGAGCGGTGGCGGCGTCGGGCAACTACGTCGCCAACGGCGCGCGGATCGCCGAAGAAGCGATCAACCGCCAGGGCGGCGTGCTCGGGCGCAAGATCCAACTGATCGTCGAGGACAACAAGAGCAATCCCAAGGAGGCCGTCGCCACCGCGGAGAAGCTCATCGTCCGCGACAAGGTGCCGGTGCTGATGGGGGCGTGGAGCTCGACCTACACGCTCGCGATCATGCCGAAGCTGATCGAGTACGGCGTGCCGATGCTGGTCGAGACGTCGTCTTCGGGCAAGATCACCACCTCGGGCAACCCGTGGATCTTCCGCATCAGCCCGACCTCGGAGATGGAAGCCCAGGTGTTCGGCGGCAAGCTCGGCGAATTCAAGCCGCCGATCAAGAAAGTGGACTTCCTCGCCGTCAACAACGACTTCGGCCGCGGCGCCTCGGACGAGTTCCGCAAGATGCTCGATGGCAAGAAAGTCACGATCGGCATCACCGAGCTCATGGCGCCGGACGCGACCGATCTCTCCGCCCAACTCGCCAAGATCAAGCAGTCGGGCGGCGATACCCTGTTCGTCACTTCCGGCGTCGAGCAGATCACGCTCGTCTTGAAGCAGGCGGCCGAGCAGCGGCTGGCGCACCGGATCATCACCACCGGCGGCTCGTCCTCGCCCGATCAGTTGATCGCGCAAGCCGGGGCGGCGGCGAACGGCAGCCAGCACATCCTCTTCTTCGCGCCGTGGTTCCCGGAGATGGCGCCCAACGCCGACATCGCCCGGACCTTCGTCGCCGAGTGGAAGAAGAAGAACTACGAGTTCGCCGGCTTGACCGAGGGCTTCCGCGGCTGGGACGGCATCCACACCATCGTCGAAGCGATCAAGATCGCGGGCAAGGCCGAGCCCAAGGCGATCCAGGCCGCGCTCTGGAAAACCAAGGTCAAGGGCGTGAACGGCAACATCGCCTTCATCAAGCACGGCCCGGCCGGGCAGGAAAGCGGCCAGAGCGTGCCCAACGTCTACATCGTCCAGATC
>MIAC01000157.1:3995-5336 GCA_001830475.1 Rhodospirillales bacterium RIFCSPLOWO2_12_FULL_67_15 | reverse complement strand
CTTGCCCGGTCAGTTTAGCGGCGAGCCGGAGAAGAGCTAAGGGACAGGCGAAAAGCCGCGCCGGACGGCCCAAATGACCCGCGATTTTTCCGATCAGTTCCGGGGTCGAAACGTCTTCGCCGTCCCGGACCATGAACGTTTCCCCGGCCGCCTGGGGGTGGTCGAGGGCGAGCGCGATGGCGTCCACCAGGTTGCCGAGGAAAACGAGGCTGCGGCGATTCGCGACGCCTGCGAACGGCAGCGGCGGCGCGATCCGGACGAGACGCACCAAGGCGGCGAAGTTCGCCCGTGCGCCCGGCCCGTAGACGAGCGGGGCGCGCAGGACGACGACTTCGAGGCGGCCGCGCGCGAGCTTGGCGAGCGCGGCTTCGGCCGCGGCCTTGGCGAGCGCGTAAGCGTCGCCCGGGTCGGGGTTCGGCGGATCGGATTCGGAAAAAGGCGTACGGTTTTCCGTCGTTTCGCCCAGGACCTTGACGGTGCTGAGAAAGACGAACCGGCGCACGCCCGCCGCGCCTGCGGCCGCGGCGAGCGCGCGGGTGCCCTCGGCGTTGACGGCGAAAGTTCGCGCGACGGATTCGGGATCGGGCCGCTCGGCAACGTGAACCCGCGCCGCCGTGTGCACCACCGCCGCGACGCCGGCCAGGGCCTCGCGCCAATCGGTCGCCGGGCCGATCGCGCCGACGGCGACGGCGCGGGCGCAGACAAGCCCGCCCGCGTGCCCCGGTAGGGGCGCATCATTATATGCGCGCGGGGATTCGCCCGCGCGCCCGAGATCGCGCACCGCCGCCACCACTTCGTCGCCGCGCGCGGAAAGGTGCGCGCTGAGCGCGCGGCCGATCCATCCGTTCGCGCCGGTGACGAGTATCCTCACCACGACGTCGCGGCCCGGGAGAGACGATGGAGCAGCGCCGCGACGACCAGGCCGGCGGCGGCGAACGCCCAAGGAATCCAGCCGAGCGCGGCGGCGGCGGCGCAAAGGATCAGGACGACCCCGGCCGCGAGCACGGCGAGCGTCACCCCGGCGTGGCCCATCCCTCCGCGCGCCGCGCGCTGGTAGAAGTGCTGGCGGTGCGCCTGCCAGAATCTTTCCCGGCGCAGGATTCGCCGGAGCAGCGTGAGCGTGGCGTCGGCCAGGTAATAGAGCGGCAGGATCAGCGCCGCCGCCCATTGGCCTTCCGCGGCGAGCAGGAGGAGAAGCCAGCCGAGCAGGAAACCCAAGGGAATGCTGCCGACGTCGCCGAGAAAGATCTTCGCCGGCGGCCAGTTCCACCAGAGAAAGCCGGTCGCGGCGGCGGCGAAGGAAACCCCAATCAAGGAGAGACCGCCGGCCGCTCCGGCAAG
>MIAC01000157.1:0-3941 GCA_001830475.1 Rhodospirillales bacterium RIFCSPLOWO2_12_FULL_67_15 | reverse complement strand
GCCGTCGATGCCGTCCATGAAATTGAACAAGTTCACGAACCACAGCCACAGGAATCCGGCCGCCGCAAGATCGAGCCACGGCGGAAGCGCGCCGCCGAGGAACGGCCCGGCATCGCGCATGACATAGAGCGCCGCCGCGATCGCCGCGGCGTGGGCGACGAGGCGCAGCACAACCGGCAGGCCGCGCCGGTCGTCGCGCCAGGACACGAAGCCGAGCGCGAGCGCGAGGCCGGCGGCGGCGATCGCGGACGCGGGCGCCTTGGGACCGTAGAATCCGATCCCGCCCACGGCGGCGGCGAGGATGGGCGTCACCACCAGACCGGCGCCGCGCGGGATCGGGCTTGAATGGCTGGAGCGCTCGTTGGGATGGTCGAGCAGGTTCAACCAAGAGAGCAGCATGAACGCCAGCCCCGTCCCGGCGAAGGCGGCGACGTGGACCATGACGAAAACGGCGACGTGGATCGTCCAGGTCATGAGTGGGAGTTTAACAGGCCGGGTTGAAACAAAAAGCGCCCCGCGAGGGGCGCCGGGACCTAACCATTGCGAGAGATTTACGCCGTCCGTCGCCAGCCGTCGAGCGCGAGCAGCGCCCAGACCTTGAGCGCGACGTCGCGGCCCCCCCGCGCTTGCAGGGCGAGAAGCTCGGCGACCGGCTCCCAGGCGAGTCCCATCGCCGCGACCGAGCCGGGGGTGAGGCGCTCGGCGATCAGGCCCTTGAGCGCGCCGTCGAGCCACACGCCCATCGGCGGATTGAAACCGCGCTTGCCCGCGCGCGCGATCTCGGCCGGCAACAGGCGCCGGGCGACGGCCCGGAGCACCGCCTTGAGGCCGCCCCGGACGCGCGTATCCGGGGCGAGCCCGCCGATCGCCTCGATCGCGCGGTGATCGAGCAGCGGCAGGCGCAGCTCGAGCGAATGCGCCATGCTCATGGCGTCGCCGTAGGCGAGAAGATTTCCGGGGAGGAACGAGAGCAGGTCGGTCTGCTGCATGGCGTCGAGCGGATCGGGCGAGGGCGCTTCGGCATAGAGCTCGGCGATCGGCCGCGCCGGGTTCGCGGCCAGCCCGAGCAGGCGGCGGCGTTCCTCGGGCGCGAAATACTCGACCCAGCCCGCGTACATCTCGGGGTCGGGCCGGTTGGCGCCGGTCAGGAACTCGCGCGCGCGGCGCGAGCCGTGGAATCCGCGGCGGCTTTCCGGAATGTGCTCGGCCAAGGGCGCGACGACGGTTTCGCGCAGCCACGCCGGCAGCCGGCGATAAGCCCGGGCCCAACGCCCACCCTGGTAGCGGGGATAGCCGGCGAAGACCTCGTCGCCGCCGTCGCCGACCAGCGCGACGGTGACGTGCGCGCGCGCGGCCTGGCTCAACGCGGAAACCAAGAGCGCGGTCGGATTGCCGAACGGCTCGCCGAAGGCCACGGCGAGGGTGTCCGCCGAAATCGCCGAAGCCGGATCGGCGGGAAGCTCCATATGCCGGCTGCCGATGTGGGCGGCGACGCGCGCGGCCGCGCTCCGCTCGTCGTAAGCCGCCTCGGGAAACGTCATGGTGAAGGTCATGGGCGGCGGCGCGCCGAGGCGGCGGGCTTCCTCGGCCATCAGCGCGGCGACGACCGAGCTGTCGAGCCCGCCCGAGAGGAAACAGCCGACCGGAACGTCCGCGATCATGCAGCCCGAAACCGCCTGGCGCAGAAGCGGCAGCACTTCTTCGGCCGCTTCGTCCGGCGTCGCCGCGCGCCCGCCCGCGATCCTGGGCCGCCAGTAGGGCGCGATCTCGGTTTTGCCGTCGCGCCAGCGCAACCAATGCCCCGGCGGCAGCTTGCGGATGCCCAGGTGGATGGTGCGGGGCGCGGGAACGTAGAGGCAGGCGAGATATTCGGAGAGCGCCGCGGGATCGATTCCGAAATCGATTCCGGGATGCTCCTTGAGCGCGCGGATTTCGGATGCGAACGCGATCCCGCCGCCTGCGAGCGGCGCGTAGAGAATCGGCTTGATCCCGAGCCGGTCGCGGGCGAGGAGCAGTTCCCTTCGCTCCTTGTCCCACAACGCGAACGCGAACATGCCGACGGCGCGGGAAAGCCCGGACGTTCCCTCGCTCTTCAAGAGGGCGAGCAGGACCTCGGTGTCGCTGTCGCTCCGGAACCGTACGCCTTTCGCCTCGAGCTCGGCGCGCAAGGAGCGGAAATTGTAGATCTCGCCGTTGAAGGCAATGACGAAGCGGCCGCAATCCGAAACCATCGGCTGCGCCGCGGCGGCGGAGAGGTCGATGATCGCGAGCCGGGTGTGGGCGAGGCCGAAGCGGCCGTCGCGCTCGCGCCATTCGCCATCGCCGTCGGGGCCGCGGTGGCGCAACAGGCGCACAGCGCGGGCGAGGAAGCCCTCAGGCGACGCGCTCGAGCCGGCTAATCCGCACATGGCTAGATTTTTTTCCGCGCGATCAGGAGGACGTTCTTGCCGAAAGGGGGGGTCGCGAACAGGCGCTCGATCGCGCGCGTAAGCGGCACGCCTAAGCGATCGTAAAGGCGGACCAGGGCGGGATTGAACGTCACGGCGCCGCCCAAGGTGTTGAGCAGCCACCACGGAACCACGCCGAGGAGATCGAGATAGCGCGCGTCGCGAACCTCGAATCCGGCGTCCGCGGCCAGACCGGCGAGCGGGTCTCGGCGGTAGCGGCGGAAATGGCCGTAAAAGGAATCGAGGCGGCTGAACAGGAAGGGCAACGCGGGAACGAACAGGAGCAACGTCCCGCCGGGCTTGAGGATGCGGAAAAGCTCGCGCAAGGCCTGGGCGTCGTCGGCGATGTGCTCGAGCACGTTGACCAGCACGGCGCCATCGTAGGCATTCGCGGCCGCCGTCGCGACGTGGGTCTCGAGATTCATTTCATGTACGGCGACGGCGGCGTCGCCGTGGAACCGCGCGCGCAGCAAAGGAACGAGCCGAGGGGAGGGTTCGACCAGATCGAGGCGCAGGGCGAGCGGACGCAGGCGGGCGGATATGTTGCCGTTGCCGGCGCCGTATTCGACCATCGCGCCTCGTGCGAACGGCGCGAAGCGATCCATGATCCAGGCATAATAATGGGTCATCCCGGAAAGGACCTCGAGGTCGTGCCCGGCGTAGGCCGAAGCGGAAGCGGCGGGCGTGTCGGTCATGCGGAACGTTTAAACGGCTCGGCCGAGCGCGAGCGCGCGTTCGGCGCGGGCGAGCACCTTGGTCACCGCGACGCCGAGAACGAGCTGGACGGTATCGGGCCGGCCGGCGCGAATCTTGTCGGCGAAAGCGGCCAGGGCGCGTTCGAGCGGCGGCTCGGAGGCGACGGGAATCGTCTCCGCTTTGCCCTCGGCGGCGTTTTCCTCCGGCAGACAGGCTTCGGTCTCGCGCCGGGGAAGGCGCACGAGCGGGGTGGGGGAATTTTCGTCGAGCACGAGGTCGCAAGCGTCGCAACGCACGATCAATTCGCGCACCGGGGAATCGTAGAGATTGCCGAATTCGAGTTCGGCCGTGGCGCCGTCGTCGTAGACAAGACTCAGCGCCAGGGTTTCGCCCAGCCCTTCGGGGGTGGGCCGCGTTTCCCGCGCTTCCGCCCTGACCCGCCGGGGTTCGAGCCCGAGGAGATCGAGGGCGAAGGCGACGTCGTGCGGTCCCCAGTCCCACAGCACCGGCACCTCGGGCCGAAAGGGACCCCGGCGCCCGCCCCGGGTTCTCATCCCGTGGACGGGGCCGAAGGCGGGAAGTTGGCGCTTGAGCTCCGCATAGGCCGGGTGGAACAGGTGGATGTGATTGGTCATGGCGGCGACGCCGGCCTCTTTCGCCCGGGCGAGAACCGCCTCGGCCGAAGGGGCGTCGAGCGCGAGCGGCTTTTCCACGAACACCGCCTTGCCGGCGGCGAGGAATTCGAGCGCCATTTCGGAATGGAGCGCGGGCGGGGTCGCGATCACGACGCCCTCGATT
>MIAC01000156.1:5372-10219 GCA_001830475.1 Rhodospirillales bacterium RIFCSPLOWO2_12_FULL_67_15 | reverse complement strand
CCGCCGGAGAGGCGCGGGCCGCGCCACGCGAACAGGGCGAACGAGCCCCCCGTCACCAGCACGAGAAGCAGGAGAATGAACACCCCGCGCTTGGGGTCGGTGGCGAAGGCGTGCACCGAGGTCAGCACGCCCGAACGCACGAGGAAGGTTCCGAGCAGGCTCAAGGAGAACGTGAGGATGGCGAGAAAGACGGTCCAGCCCTTGAGCGCGTCGCGCTTCTCGACCACGATCGCGGAATGGAGCAGCGCGGTGCCGGCGAGCCAGGGCATGAACGAGGCGTTCTCGACCGGGTCCCAATACCACCAGCCGCCCCAGCCGAGTTCGTAATAGGCCCACCACGAGCCGAGCGCGATCCCGCCGGTGAGAAAACACCACGCCGCCAGCGTCCACGGACGCACCCAGCGGGCCCAGGCGGCGTCGACGCGGCCTTCGATCAAGGCGGCAATGGCGAACGAAAACGCCATCGAGAAGCCGACGTAGCCGAGATAGAGCATCGGCGGATGGAACGCGAGGCCGGGGTCCTGCAACAACGGGTTGAGGTCGCGGCCGTCCGCGGGCGGCGGATAAACGCGCGCGAACGGGTTCGAGGTCAACAACATGAACAAGTAGAATCCGACCGCGACCGCGGCCTGCACGGAAAGGACCCGCGCCCGAAACGCGGGCGGCAAGTTGCCGCCGAACAGCGCGACCGCGAGCCCGAAGACGGCGAGAATCAGGACCCACAGCAGCAACGAACCCTCATGGTTTCCCCACACGCCGGAAATCTTGTAGAGCAGCGGGATCGCGGAATTCGAGTTGCTCGCCACCACCTGGAGCGAGAAGTCCGAAACGACGAAGGCATGAGTCAGGGCGCCGAAGGCGAAGGCGACGAGCAGGGCCTGGGCCAGGGCGGCGGGCGTGCCGAACGCCATCAGGGTGGCATCGCCACGCTGGGCACCGATCAATGGCAGCGCGGCCTGGGCCAACGCGACCGCGAGCGCGAGGGCGAGGGCGAAATGACCGGCTTCGACGATCATGGCTTGGCTCCTTTGGCGTCCGGTTTCCACTGGCCCGACTTCTTGATCGCGTCGGACACCTCGCGCGGCATGTAGTTTTCGTCGTGCTTGGCGAGAACCTCGTCGGCGGCGAACGTCTGGTTCGCGAAGCGGCCTTGAACGACGACGCCCTGGCCCTCGCGGAACAGGTCCGGCAGGATGCCGCGATAGCTGACGGGGATGGTCATGGCGGTGTCGGTGATGCGGAAGCGGACCACGCCGCCCCCCGGCTTCTCGACGCTGCCCGTCTCGACCAGGCCGCCGACGCGGATGCGGCGCTCAGGGCTCGGCGGCTTGGCGACGATGTCGCTCGGGCTGTAGAAGAAAACGATGTTTTCGCGCATCGCGCTCAGGATAAGTCCGGTCGCGGCCGCGAGCAACGCCATGGCGATGCCGACGAAGACGAGCCGGCGGTGCTTCGGCTTCAGGCCGGGTTTCATCGCCGCCCTCCCAGGCCTTTTTCCATCTCGGCGAGCGCGCGTTCATTGCGCTTGAGCCGGCGGTTGCTCTCGATCCAAACCAGAACCAGGACGGCGAGCGTGATACCAAAGCTCGGCCAAATAAACGCGCCGTAGCCGCCCATCGCGAAAAATCCGGCGAGGTCGCTCAAAGCGCGGCGCTCCCTGTGGCGCGCAGCCGCGCGGCGCGGATCTTCCCGGCGGCGATCTCGGCGCGTATCCGGATGAGCACGACCCAGACGTAATAGGCCTTGAACGCGAGCGCCATCAGCACAAGCGGCGCGAGCATGCTTTCGTGGATGGCGGGGCCGCCCGCGCGCAGCACGCTCGCCGGCTGGTGCAGCGTGTTCCACCAATCGACCGAGAACTTGATGATCGGCACGTTGACGAAGCCGACCAGCGCCAGCACGGCCGAGGCCTTGGCCCCGCGCGCCGGATCGTCGAAGGCGCCGTTGAGCGCGATGTAGCCGAGATAGAGGAAGAACAGCACCAACATCGAGGTCAGCCGGGCGTCCCACACCCACCAGGTGCCCCACATCGGCTTGCCCCAGAGCGAGCCGGTCAGCAGCGCGAGAAAGGTGAAGGCGGCACCGACCGGCGCGGTCGCCTTGGCGGCGAGGTCGGCCAACGGATGCTTCCAGATCAGCGCGACGGCGGAAGCCATGGCCAGCATGGTGTAGCAAAACAGCGCCATCCACGCGGCCGGCACGTGGACGTACATGATGCGAACGCTCTCGCCCTGCTGGTAATCGGGCGGCGAGGCGACGAGCCCGAGATAAAGCCCGGCCGCGCCCAGGCCGAGCGCGATCCCCGCCGCCCACGGCTGTACCGCGCGGGCCACCTTAAGGAAGCGGGCGGGGTTGGCGAACCAGTCGAGTCGTTTCATGGGCGCATTGTCCGACAAAAGTACGGATCGTTCCAGGGGCCGGTCATTCCAGAGCTTGCCGGATGGCCGCCGCCGCCGCCCAGGGACCGAGGGCGAGCGCCGCGAGGAGAAGGCCGCCGAGAATGAGGAGCGAAGCTTTCGGCGAGAACCCTTGCGCCGCGACCTCGACCGCCGAAACCCCGAACACGAGTACGGGAATGAACAGCGGCAGCACCAGGAGCGCGAGCAGCACGCCGCCGCGCCGCGCGCCCAGGATCAGCCCGGCGCCGATCGCGCCGATCAGGCTGAGCGTCGGCGTTCCGAGCAGCAGCGCGGCGACCAGGACGGGAAAGACATCGGGCGGGACGTTCATCAGCACGCCGAGCATCGGCGCGACCACGGCGAGCGGCAGGCCGGTGGCGAGCCAGTGGGCGAGAACCTTGGCGAGCACGACGATCTGAAGCGGCATCGGCGCGAGCGCCAGCAACTCCAGTCCGCCGTCCTCGTAATCGGTCTGGAACAGGCGCTCGAGCGCGAGCATCGAGGCGAGCAACGCCGCCACCCACACCACCCCGCCGCCGATGCGGGCGAGCACGTTCGGCTCGGGCCCGACCCCGAACGGGAACAGAACGACCGCGATGACGAAGAATGCGAGCGTCATCAAGGTATCGGTTCCCTGACGGAAGGCGAGACGCACGTCGCGCCGGACGATGGCGAGAAAGGGTTTCATGCTGCCGCCGCGGCGAAATCCGTGAGGTCGAGCGTGACGGCATCCGGGATCTCGAGCCCGCCGTGGGAGGAAAGCGCCACCATCCCGCCGCCGGCGCGGTGGCGGGCGATGGCGTTCCGAAGGCGCGCCACCGAATCGGAGTCGAGCGCGGACACGGGTTCGTCGAGCAGCCACAACGGCGCCGGCGCGGCGGCGAGCCGAGCGAGGTTCACCCGCCGCCGCTGTCCGGCCGAAAGATACCGCCCCGGCACCGAGGCCAAGGGGCCGAGAGCGAAGGCTGCGAGCCCGGCGTCCGGACCCGCCTTCGCGAAGCCCGCTTCGGCGGGCGAAGGAAGGTCGCCCCCGCCGCGCAGGGCGGCCCAGAAGGCGACGTTCTCGCGCGCGGTCAGAGCGGGTTTCACCGCGTCCCCGTGCCCGACGAAATGGAGCCGGGCGTTGTGGCTTTCGGGATCTTCGGCGATGTCCACGTCGTTCCAGCGGATCGCTCCGTCCGCCGGGCGGCCGAGCCCGGCCATTAGGCGCAGAAGCGAGGTCTTGCCCGTGCCGTTCGCGCCGACCAGCAGCAACGCGCCGCCGGCAGGGAGCGAAAAACGCACCGCGGCGAAAACGCGCCGCTCGCCCCGAATGCAGATCAAATCGTGGCCGGTGAAGAGGGACATGAAAGGGTGCGGGGGGCGTGGGGACAGGGGCTGGGAATGCCGCGCACCGTAGCCGAAAAGAAGGAAGCTTAGAAGAAGGGGAATGCCCGTAAAAAAAGCCGAAAAAGAAGGCGGCCGGAGGGGGATCCGGCCGCCAGGGGCCGGCTCAGAAAGGCCGGCCCGGGCGGAGCCGGAAAGGGGATCCGGCCCCGCGAGATCATCGAGGGGATTCTAAACGCGCGAATTCGACAAGAATATGGCAAGCGCCTTCACAACACCGTGAAGCGGAATCACCGTCAGGTGAGCTTGCGCTTGTCCTCGATGACCTTGCCGTCGTTGGCGAGACTTCCCGGAGCGACGAAGGCGACCGCGCCGCGCAACTTGCACACCGCCTGGATCGTTTCGGCGATCCTCTCCCCGAGTCCCGCGGGCGGGTTTTCGCCCTCGATCAGCAGAGTCATGGCGTCCTTGCCGTCCTCCTGGTCCACCACCAGGCGGGCCTTCTTGATCTCCGGGTGGCGCTTTTGCACGTCGGCGAGTTGCGCGGGATGGACGAACATGCCGCGCACCTTGGTCGTCTGATCGGCCCGGCCCATCCAGCCCTTGAGGCGGAGACCGGTTCGCCCGCAGGGGCTTATCCCCGGCAGCACGGCGGAAAGATCGCCGGTCGCGAACCGGATCAAGGGATACTCGGAGGCGAACAAGGTCGCGACGACCTCGCCGACTTCGCCCGCGACGACGGGATCGCCGGTGCCGGGCCGGACGATCTCGACGATCAGGCCTTCGTCAGCGGTGAATCCTTCCTTGGCTTCCGACTCGTAGCCGATGAGGCCGAGATCGGCGCTGGCATAGCATTGGTAAATGTCGATGCCGGAAAGCGCCAACTCGGCGCGCAAGCTGGCCGGCAATGCCTCGCCCGCGACCAGGGCGCGCTTGAGGCTCGTAAGGTCCGCGCCCGTCTCACGGCCCTTGTCGAGGATGATCTTCAGGAACGAAGGCGTTCCGGTGTAGCCGGTGGGGCGGACGTCGGCGATCGCGCGGACCTGAAGCTCGGTCTGGCCGCCGCCGGCGGGAAAGACCGCGCAGCCGAGCGCATGTGCGCCCGCTTCCATCATCGCGCCC
>MIAC01000156.1:1506-5349 GCA_001830475.1 Rhodospirillales bacterium RIFCSPLOWO2_12_FULL_67_15 | reverse complement strand
GCCACCAGTCGCGCCCCGCACCTTCGGGATCGTAGGTCGGCCCGGGAGATTGGAAAATGCGGGCGAGCTTTCCGGGCTTGACCGCGATCAGGCCTCCGAGCGGCAGGGCCGCCTTTTGCAGCTCGACCAGGGAGGACTTGCGGGTGATCGGGAGCTTCGCCAAGTGGGCGCGATCGCGCACCTCGGCCGGGTCCACGTCCTTGAGCAGCGCGGCGAAGTAGGGGGCGTTGGCCTTGGCGTGGCGGATGTGATCGGCGAGACGCGCGAATTGTTCGCGCTCGCGCGCTTCCGGGGCGCGGGTTTCGAGGGAATCGTAATAGCGGCCGGAAGGCGCGGCGGGCATCGCGGCCTCACGCCAGCCAGCGCTTGCGCCGGCGGTAGTGCTTGACGTCGCGGAAGCTCCTGCGTCCCTCGCCGCCGAAGCCGAGGTAGAACTCCTTGACGTCCTCGTTCTCGCGCAAGGCGGCGGCCTCGCCATCCATCACCACCCGGCCGTTCTCCAGGATATAGCCGTAGTGGGCGTATTTCAGCGCCATGTTGGTGTTCTGCTCGGCCAAGAGGATGCTCACCTTTTCTTCGCGGTTGAGGCGGACGACGATCGCGAAGATTTCCTCGACCAATTGGGGCGCGAGTCCCATCGAGGGCTCGTCGAGCAGCATCATCTTCGGGTTGGCCATCAGCGCGCGGCCGATGGCGGTCATCTGCTGCTCGCCGCCCGAGGTGTAGCCGGCCTGGGCCGCGCGGCGCTCCTTGAGACGGGGGAAGTAATGGTAGACCTTTTCGAGGCTTTCGCGCACCGCGCCGCGGCCGTCGCTTCGGGTATAGGCGCCGGTGAGAAGGTTCTCCTCGACCGTCAGGTGCTCGAAGCAGTGGCGCCCTTCCATGACCTGGATGAGGCCGCGCTTGACCAAGGCCGAGGGGTCGGAGTTTTCGATGCGCTGGCCCGCGTATTCGATCGCGCCTTTGGTCACTTCGCCGCGCTCCGCCCGCAGGAGATTGGAAATCGCCTTGAGCGTCGTCGTCTTTCCCGCTCCGTTGCCCCCGAGGAGGGCGACGATGCCACTCTTCGGCACCTGCAATGAAACGCCCTTCAGCACCAGGATGACGTGATCGTAGACAACCTCGACGTTGTTGATCGTGAGGAGGGGGGCCACGCCGGCCCGCGGCGCCGACGCGGGCGGGATGACAGTGCTCATGAGGCGTCCTCAATCCGGCCGAAACTCGCAAGCGAAGGGGCAGGCGCCAGGGCCCGCCCCGATCGTCTCGATAGCGGCCGCCGCTCAACTCTCCTTGGAGCAATCGCGCGGCGTGATGCCTTTCTCCTTGGCGTACTGGGCCGCCGATTCCTCGATCAGCGGGCGCACGATCTTCTGGTCGGTTGCGATCCAGTCGGTGATCACGTTCCACTTGACGCCGTCCCACTCCTGGAACTTGACCGCGCCACCGCCCTCGTGATCGAGGCACGACACCTTGATCGGCGCCATCAGGCCCTCGGCGCCGATCTCCTTCAGGCGCTGGGAGGTGAGGTTCAGGTTCTCGATCCCCCAGCGCGCCTGTTCGCCGGTGACCGGCTTGCCCTTGCCGAACTTCTCCTGGGCGAGGCGGATCGCTTCGACGTTGAGGATGCCGGCGATGATGCCGCGGTTGTGGTAGATGGTGCCGACGCGCGTCGGTTCCAGGTTGCCTTTGTCCTGGCCGTACACGACCTCGAGGATCTGCTCGACGACCGGGTAGTCACGGCCGGAAGGATGGAAGCCGGCGGCAACGTAACCCTTGGCCGCCTTGCCGGCCGGGATCACGTCTTCCTCCGCTCCGCTCCACCACACGCCGAGGATCTTCTTGGCCGGGTAGCCGACCCGGGCCGCCTCCTTCAGCGCCGCAGGGTTCATCACACCCCAGCCGCGCAGGATCGTCCAGTCGGGCTTGAAGTTACGCGCCAGATCGAGCCAGATCGCCTTCTGGTCGAGGCCCGGATGCGGAACCGCGTAGTGCTTCACCTCGAAGCCGTAGAGCGCCGCCTGCTTGTCGAGGATGAAGATGGTCTCCTTGCCGTAGCTCGACTCGTGATAGACGTTGGCGATCTTCTTGCCCTTGAGCTTGTCCATCCCGCCTTCTTTCATGCCGATGTACTTGATCTTGGCGGTGTTCTGGCTCCAGTAATTGGTGATGAGGGGAAAGACATAAGGGAAGACGCGGCCGTCGCTCGCGTCGGTGCGGCCGTAACCCATGGAGATCAGGGGAATCTTGTCGGCGGTGGCGCGCTCGATCAGACGGTAAGTGATGCCGGTGCTCAAGGGGTGGACGATCGTGGCCCCCGTCGGGCCTTTCTTCTTGAGCCGCTCATAGCACTCAACCCCGCGATCCGGGTTGTAAGCGGTCTCGCACTCCTCCCACGTCAGCTTGACGCCGTTGACGCCGCCGTCGCGCATGTTGATCAGCGCCAGATAGTCCTGGAGGCCGCCGAAGAATCCGCTCCCTCCGGCGGCGTAGGGGCCGGTCCGGTAGATGAGCGAGGGAAGGAACTGTTCGTTCTGTGCCAGGGCCTCGGTGGCGTAGACGGCGGTCAGGCCGGCGGCCACGCCGGCGAAGCCCAAGACCAATTTTTTTCCGATTTTCATGGGTATCCTCCCTTGGGTGTGAACACGAAAATGTGCTTCGTTATTTATATTGTCTCAATCTAACATGCGGTCCGGGACCGGGCAATAGGCGGCGGCGCGCCGTCAATACGGAAACGGCCACAACCTCAGCTTCTGCTTGGCAATCTGCCACAGCCGCGCCAGCCCATGCGGCTCAGCGATGAGAAAGAAGATGATGAAACCGCCGAAGAAGATCAACTCCAAGTTCGCGAGCGCCGCACCCGACAGCGTACCGGTGCCGAACGCTACCGACAGGTTGTTGAGCAGCACCGGGACGAGCACGATGAAGGCGGCGCCAAGGAAGGAGCCGAGGATAGTGCCGAGGCCGCCGATGATCACCATGAACAGGAACTGGAACGAGCGCTGCAGGTCGAAGGCCTCGGGATCGGCGTTGCCGAGATAGGTGAAAACATAGAGCGCGCCGGCGACGCCGCAATAGAAGGAACTGACGGCGAAGGCGGTGAGTTTGGCCCACAGCGGGCGCACGCCGATGATCTCGGCGGCGATGTCCATGTCGCGGATGGCCATCCAGGAGCGGCCGATTCCGCCGCGCGTCAAATTCTTCGCCATCAGCGTCAGCACGACGACCACCGAGAGCGTGACCAGGTACTTGGTTTCGGGCGCCGCCGTCGGCCCGGAAACCATGACGTTGATCGGCGCGAGGAAGCCGAGCGGGCCTCCTTCCTCGGCCAGCGCTCCCAAGAGCGAGCGCGAGGGCGCGCTCGCCACCCCGGCGGCGTTGTAGTTGGTCAGCCAGCCGACGTGCTCGAAACACCACTGCAAGAAGAACTGGGCGGCCAGCGTGGCGACGGCGAGATAGAAGCCCTTGATCCGGAGCGAGGGGATGCCGAAGAGGAGGCCGACCCCGGCGGCGATGAGGCCGGCGATGGCGAAGTCGACGATCAGCGGGATCTCGGGCAGCCGCAAGGCAAGATTGAAGCTGGCATAGGCCCCGACACCCATGAAGGCGGCGGTGCCGAGCGAAATCTGGCCGGCGTAGCCGGTGAGGATATTCAGGCCCAGCGCCGCCAGCGAAAAGACCAGGAACTGCGTGAGGATCGGCCCCAGCCAGTACTGATTGCCGATCGCCGGGACGACGAAAAACGCGAAGGCGAGAAGCGCCAGCACCGCCCAGCGGTCCTGGACGATGGGAAAGATCGCCTGGTCGGCGGCGTAGGCGGTCTTGAATTGTCCGGTTTCGCGGTAA
>MIAC01000156.1:541-1484 GCA_001830475.1 Rhodospirillales bacterium RIFCSPLOWO2_12_FULL_67_15 | reverse complement strand
TGATGCGCTCGCCGAACAGTCCCTGCGGCCGGAACAGAAGGAAGACCATGGCGAGCATGTAGGGGCTCCAGTTCTCGGTGCCGCCGCCGAGATAGGGAATGCCGACGAACACCTCGAAGGTCTTTTCCGTGACCCCGACGATGAGCCCGCCGACGATGGCGCCGGGCACCGAGGTGAAGCCGCCGAGGATCAGCACCGGCAGCGCCTTGAGCACGACCAGCGAGAGCGAGAATTGAACGCCGAGGCGCGCCCCCCACAGGACCCCGGCGACCAGCGCCACGATGCCGGCGACCGACCACACGATGGCCCAGATGTTGTGCAGCGCGATACCGGTGGCGCTCGCCGCCTGGTGATCGTCGGCGACGGCGCGCAAGGCGCGCCCGACGCGCGTCTTTTGGAAGAAGACGGCGAGCGTGCCGACCAGCGCCCCGGCGATCGCCGCGGCGACGAGGTCGAAGGTGCTGACGAAGATGCCGGTCGCATCGCTCAAGGACTGCAAGGGAAATTCGGGGATGCCGATGTCGAGGCCGTGCACGTCCGCGTCCCAGACGCCCTGCGCCACCCCTTCGAGCAGGAAATTAAGGCCGATCGTCGCCATGAACAGGATAATCTGCGCCTGATTCACCAGTGGCCTCAGCACCGCGCGCTCGATGGCGATCGCCAGCAGGATCATGATCATGAGCGTGACGGCGATCGCGCGCCAGAAAATCCACGCCTCGCCGGCAAGCGCGCCACCCGGGAACAGGCTGGCTACGGCGAGCCCGAGCAGGACCGCTGCCGCCGTCTTGGGCGAATTGACGCCGACCCCGAGCACGAGGAAGGCCAGCAGCACGACGAACATGGCGCGCCACAGACTCCGCTCGCCGCCGAAGAGCAGCGCCAACACCACGACGACGGCGGCCACCGCCAGCATCGTTCGCTTCGCGGCGGTCGCCGTTACCAA
>MIAC01000156.1:0-525 GCA_001830475.1 Rhodospirillales bacterium RIFCSPLOWO2_12_FULL_67_15 | reverse complement strand
GTGCCGAGATAGACGGCGCCGCCGACGCCGGCGAGGGTCAGCGAAAGCCATCCGGTCCACCGCCAGAATACGCCCTTCTCGCCGAACTCGAGCAGCAGCACGAAGGTCAGCGCGGCGAAGAGCACGAGCGCGCCCTGGGCGAAGTTGAACACGCCCGAAGCCTTGTAGATCAGCACGAACCCCAACGCCACCAAGGCGTACATCACGCCCGACAACAATCCGCCGATCACCACTTCGGCCAACAGCAGCCAGTTAAACACCGCCAGAGCCTCCCCCCGGGCGCGGCCCGGGAAACGACGCCGATTTCCGCCTCAATGCATGACCCCGAGATAGGCGTCGATTACGTCCTGGTTGTGGCGCACCTCGGCGGGCGTTCCTTCCGCGATCTTGCGGCCGTAATCGAGCACCACCACGCGATCCGAGATGTCCATCACCACCCCCATGTCGTGCTCGATCAGCACGATGGTCGTGCCGAACTCGTCGTTGACGTCGAGGATGAAGCGGCACATGTCCTGCTTTTCCTCG
>MIAC01000155.1:13720-15392 GCA_001830475.1 Rhodospirillales bacterium RIFCSPLOWO2_12_FULL_67_15 | reverse complement strand
GCCGGCGCCGCCGCCGGCCCGCGGGCTTCGATCTCGAGGTCCATGCCCGGCCCCGCCGCCAGCATCATCAGGCCCAGGATCGAATGCCCCGAGACGGTCTGGCCGCCGCGCGAAACCCGGATGGCGGCGTCGAATTGGCCGGCGAGCTTGACGAATTTGGCCGCGGCGCGGGCATGCAGCCCGCGCTGGTTGCGGATGACGGCCTGGCGGCTGAGGACGGCATCCGGGCGCTTTGGCGCACGCTCTTTGTTCATCGCGTGTTGTTCCGCGCGAGCAGCTGCGAGGCGATGTTGATGTACTTGCGCCCGGCCTCCTGCGCGCTCACCGCCGCCTCCGGCAGATTCTCCGTCTTGCGCGCGTCGGCGAGCTTGATGAGCATCGGAAGATTCACGCCCGCGATGACCTCGATTTTGCCCTTGTCCATGATCGAGATGGCGAGATTGGAGGGCGTCCCGCCGAACATGTCGGTGAGCACGGCGACGCCCGCGCCGGTATCGGCCTGGGCGACGGCGTCGAGGATCTCGGCGCGCTTGGCCTCCATGTCGTCGTCGGGACCGATGCAGACGGTCGCGGCCTGCGGCTGCGGGCCGACGATGTGCTCGAGCGCGGTGAGCAGTTCGGTGGCCAGGCGGCCGTGCGTGACCAGCACCATTCCGATCATAGCCGTCGTCCCTTCCGTCGTTTCCGGCTCCGGCCGGGGCGCCGATTGTGCGCCGCCGTCGCCCCAGATTCCAGGTCCCTGTGGCGCAATTCGACCCGGATATTCCGCTTCGCCAGCCGTTCCGCCAGCCGCGCGGCCACGTACACGGAACGGTGGCGGCCGCCGGTGCAGCCGACCGCGAGGGTGAGATAGCTCTTGCCCTCGGAGGCATAAAGCGGCAGCAGCGGTTCCACGAACCGAACCAGGCGGCGGAAGAAAGCGGGAAAATGCCGATCGCGCCGGATATAAAGCGCGACCCCGCGGTCGAGGCCGGTGAGCGGCTTCAACCCGGGGACATAGTGCGGGTTGCGCAGGAACCGGACATCGAACACCAGGTCCGCTTCGCTGGGCAGCCCATGGCGGTACGCGAACGAGGTCACGAACACCGCCATGCCGGAACGGCCGGCGCCGAAGTGGCCGGCGAGCACGCGCTTGAGTTCGCTCGGGCCGATCTCGCTCGTGTCGACGACCAGATCGGCGCGGCCGCGCACGGTGCGCAAGAGCCGGCGCTCGCGGCGGATGCCTTCGAGCAGCGGGCCTTCGCCGGCGAGCGGATGGCGGTGCCGCGTTTCGGCGTAGCGGCGCTGGAGAACTTCATCGGCCGCGTCCATGAAGACGAGGCGCGCTTTTTCCCCGGCGCGCGCGGCGAGTGCGTGCAAGGCGGCGAGCAAGGCGCGCGCATCGAAATCGCGGGTGCGGATGTCGATGCCGACCGCGAGCGGGCGCTGCGGGCGGCCTTTCGCCTCGGGCGCAACCAGGTTTTCGAGGAATCCGAGGGGCACGTTGTCCACCGTCTCGAACCCCAGGTCCTCGAACGCCTTCAAGGCGGAGCTTTTTCCCGCCCCGGAAATGCCGGTGACGAGGACGACCCGGCGCGGAATCGCGCGCGCAAGTCCGCGGGCGCGCGGGCGAATCCCCGCGCGCTTAATCATGATGCGTCCCTCTCGGGGCGGTCATGGTTTGCGCTTTCCG
>MIAC01000155.1:10358-13675 GCA_001830475.1 Rhodospirillales bacterium RIFCSPLOWO2_12_FULL_67_15 | reverse complement strand
GGCGTGACGCGCGCACTAAATAATGCGCCCCTACCGGGGCGCGCCCGGTCTTTTGTTCGGGCGGCCGTCATGCGAAGGCATGCCTGCCGGCATGACGCCGCCTGGGCGAGCGCGAGGCGAAGCTTGATCGGCGCCGTCGCCTCGAACGGGGCGAGGCGGAGACGCGGAAGCGAGAGGCCGGCGAGAACGCAGCGGTCGGGGCCCCGATCGGAGCCCGGCATCCGTTCCACCCGCTTAGGATCCACCAAATCCACCACCAGAGCGATTTCCGCGGCCTTGCGCCGGGGAACCGAGACGACGCCGATCCCGCGCGCCTCGATCAACCCGGCCAGCGCCGGCGGGGCCGCGGCGATCAAGCGGCCGCGGCGGAGCGAAAGCTCGACCCGGTCGTCGGCGACCAGAAGGGCGCCCCGGTCGATCAGCCGGAGCGCGAGATCGGACTTTCCCGCTCCCGGCGGGCCGCGCAACAGGACGCCGAGGCCGTTCAGGGCGACCACGGTCCCGTGGATCTGGCGGAGCGGGGCGGCAGACGGCGGCATGAGAGGGCAAGCGTGGCGGGAGGGAGGAAGGATTGTCAACGATTAGAGAACCAGAGCCGGGGTTCAGTAGCGTATATTGCGATCGGTAGGAATCGTCACCCCCGCGAAAGCGGGGGTCCATGCTCTTGAAAAAGCTGGATGCCCGCTTTCGCGGGCATGACGTGACAAACTTAATCAGACTTCCTTGGGGCGGGTTCAGGCGGCCGGCAGCAAGACGAGAAAGCGCGCGCCGAGAATCCGACCCGTTTCGTCGCGGCGGTTTTGGGCGCGGATCGTTCCGCCGTGGGCGGCGACGATCTGGCGCGAGATGCTGAGCCCGAGCCCGGAATGGATGCCGAACTTCTCGCCCTCGGGGCGGGCGCTGTAGAACCGGTCGAAGATGGCGTTCTCGTCGCCCTCGGGAATTCCCGGCCCTTCGTCCTCGACGGTCGCGGTCACCATCCCGTCGGCGGCGCCGGCGCCGAGCGTGATGGTGCCGCCGGGCGGGCTGAAGGACTGGGCGTTGGCGATCAGGTTGCGGAAAACCTGGACCAGCCGTCCTTCCACGCCGCGCACCGCGAGCGGAACGTCGGCGGCGAGGTCGAGCGCGAGCGCGGGCCCGTCGCGTCCGCGGGTCGCCCGGTGAACCTCGACCATCGTCTTCAGCAGCCGATCGAGGCGGACCGGCTCCAGCTTCGCCCGCGACAGCTCCGCATCCACCCGCGAGGCGGCGGAGATGTCGCTGATCAGGCGATCCAGCCGCTGGATGTCGTCGGCGATGATCGCCATCAGCTTTTCCTTCTGCGCCGGGTCCTCGACACGGCGGATGGTTTCGACCGCGCTGCGGATCGAGGTGAGCGGATTCTTGATCTCGTGGGCGACGTCGGCGGCGAAGCTTTCGATCGCGTCCATGCGCTGCCAGAGCGCCTCGTTCATCTCCTTCAGGCTGGCGGCGAGTTCGCCGATCTCGTCGTTGCGCCGGCCGAAGTCGGGGATGCCGTGACGCTCATGCACGCCGCCGCGCACCTTGCGCGCGGCGGCGGCGAGATGAAGCAGCGGCTGGGCGATGGTGCCGGCGAGATAGAGCGAGAGCAGCACCGTCACCGCCAGCGCGACGCCGAACATCTTGAGGATGTCGAGACGCACCTGGTACATGGCCGCGTCGATCTCGGCCGAATCCTTGGACAGCATCAGGGCGCCGAGGACCTTTTTGTAACGCTGCACCGGCACCGCGACGCTGAGGATCAGGCCCCCGTCCGGCGCGATGCGCACGGCGCGATCCTCGTCGCCGCCGATCGCGGCGACGACCTCGGCGTAGTCCTCGGCGCGGGGATTGGGCGATTCCTGGTAGGGCTCCATCGCCTCCAATCCGAACAGCCGGCTGAGCGCGCGGTGATAGACCTCCAGCATCCGGCTCAGGATTCCGGGCTGTTCGCCGGTCGGCGGCAACTCCTCGATGGTGACGCGGCTTCCGGTCATGCCGAGCGTGCGGCTGTCGGCGACCAAGGTCCCGTCGAGCTGATAGAGCCGCGCGCGCGCGTCCGTCGTCTCGATCACGCGGCGGATGATGCGCGCCGCGAGCTCGGGCACCATCTCCTCGCTCGCGAATTGGTCGACGGTGACCGCGACCTCGGCCACCGCGGCGGCGTAGGTATCCGCCTGCAACTGCAGCGCGAAAAGTTCGGTCTGGATTAGGCTCCGTTGATACTGGCCGAGGAACAGGAGCCCGCCGACCAGGATCACCAGCGCCAGGACGTTGACGGCGAGAATCCGCCGGGTGATCCGCGACAGCCGGGGCCGTTTGGCGTGGTCGATTCGCATCGGCAGCCCGCGCCGTCAGCCCGTCCGATAGCGGTAGCCAACGCCGTAGAGCGTCTCCACCTCGGCGAAGTCGGGGTCGTGTTCGCGGAACTTGCGCCGGATGCGCTTGATGTGGCTGTCGATGGTGCGGTCGTCGACGAAGACGTTCTGCCCGTAGGCTTCGTCGATGAGCTGGTCGCGGTTCTTGACGTGGCCGGGCCGGCGGGCGAGCGCCTGGAGAAGCAGGAATTCGGTCACCGTCAGGTCCACCTCCTTGCTCTTCCATTGGCATGAGTGGCGCTGGGGATCGAGCTCGAGATCGCCGCGCTTGAGGATGCCTCCCGATGGCGCCGTCCCCAACGCCTCGCGCCGGCGCAAGACCGCGCGGATGCGCTCGATCAGGAGCCGCTGCGAAAAGGGCTTGGTGATGTAATCGTCCGCGCCCATGCGCAATCCCATCATCTCGTCGATCTCGTCGTCCTTGGAGGTGAGGAAGATGACCGGCAGGCTGCTCTTCTGGCGCAGCCGCTTGAGCAGCTCCATCCCGTCGAGGCGCGGCATCTTGATATCGAGGATCGCGAGGTCGGGCGGCTGGCGCTCGATCGCGGCGAGGGCCTCGGCCCCGTCGGTATAGGCGCGCACCCGGAACCCTTCCGCCTCCAACGCCATGCTCACGGACGCAACGATGTTGCGGTCGTCGTCAACCAAGGCAACGGTATGAGCCATCGCGATAAATCTCCGGGCGCGCGGGCGAATCCCCGCGCGCATCAAAAGATGCCGGTCAACCCCGCCCCCCGGCGGCGCATGCCGCCCAAACAAAAGACCGGGCGCGGGCGCGGTTGACGGGGGGTGCGGCGGGAAATTATAGTCTCGGCGATGGTTCTCCGGCACGGAGATTAAAAGGGAACGCAGTACGGCCTTAGGGCGATGCTTCGAGGCCAATTCTGCGGCTGCCCCCGCAACTGTAGGCAGCCTGCAACATCCGCCGGACGTCACTGG
>MIAC01000155.1:9844-10350 GCA_001830475.1 Rhodospirillales bacterium RIFCSPLOWO2_12_FULL_67_15 | reverse complement strand
CGAGTCAGGAGACCTGCCATCCGACGCGGGCCTAACCTTAGGTCCGCCTCAGACGACAACGGAGGGTTGCTCCCATGACCATACCTACGTCCAAGACCACGTCTACGCCCACCGCCGATCGGACCATCGCCCGCGCGCATTCGGCCGAGCTGGCCGAGGGGTTGTCGCCCAGGCTTTCGGCCGTTCTCGCCATCGCCTTCGGCGCGTTTCTGCTGTTCGGCGTGGCGTTCGCCCAGCCCGATGCGATTCACGACGGCGCCCACGACGGCCGGCACGCCTTCGCCTTTCCCTGTCACTGAACTAGGGGCGCATCGCCATGATCATGCGCATCGCGCGAACGGCGCTCGTCGCCGGCGCCGTCGCCGGCATTCTCGCTTGGGGCGCGCACCAGCTTCGCGCCGTTCCCCTCATCCTCCAGGCCGAAACCTACGAGCTGGCCGCGAGCGACCCCCGGGTCGAAGAGCCCGGGGGCTCGCGGCGGCAAAATATTGGCGGCGGGGATTCCC
>MIAC01000155.1:6460-9834 GCA_001830475.1 Rhodospirillales bacterium RIFCSPLOWO2_12_FULL_67_15 | reverse complement strand
GGCTGCCTTGCCCCTCGCCGCGAACGCCCAAGCCGTCCACCCCGACGCCCACGCCGACAATCCTTTGCGCCGGCACGCGCTCGGGTTCCTCGCTTCGGCCCTGGTCGGCATCGGCTACGCTTTCATTCTCGTCGGCGCCATCGTGCTCAGGGGCCAAAGGGTGGATTGGCGCGCGGGCGCGCTCTGGGGTTTGGGCGGCTTCGTCGCCTTCGCCGCCGCGCCGGCGCTCGGGTTGCCGCCGGAGCTTCCGGGCATGAGCGCGGCCGCGGTCGGTCCGCGGCAAGTCTGGTGGCTCGCGACCGCGCTCGCAAGCGCGGCCGGGCTCGCGGCCCTCGTCTTCGCCGGACGGATCCCCTGGCGGGCGGCGGGAGCCGTTCTCATCGTGCTGCCGCATCTCGTCGGCGCGCCGAAGATCGCGCCCGAATCCGCTTTTCTTCCCGCCGAACTCGCCGCCGAATTCGCGATTGTCGCGTTGCTCACCTCGGCGATGTTCTGGCTCGCGCTCGGCGCGACCGCCGGACACCTGCTCGGCCGATCGGAGCCTTCGGCCCAAGCGGAGACGGCCTAAGGACTTTCACCCGGGAACCGCGCCGCGTCGTTACGCGGTCTTGCGTCGCGTGGGACGCGCACGACCATGACCGAGTCGCGCCCGAGACTGGAGCTTACGGTGCGCCGGCTTTTGCGCCGGGCGCGTTCGGGCATGCTCGCGACCGCGCTCGCCGGCGAAGATTCGCCCGGCGGCGAAGGCCGCCAAAATCAAAGACCGGGCGACGGTACCGCCGCCGGGTCCTTAGGTTTGGGCGCCGTCATGCCGGTAGGCATGCATTCGCATGACGCGCCCGGCGAACATTCGCGGACGGGACACCCCTACGCCTCGCTGGTCACGGTGGCGTGGGATATCGACGCGAGCCCGATTTTCCTCTTTTCCGCGCTCTCCGATCACACCCGGAACCTGGCCCGCGATTCCCGCGCCGCATTGCTGATCGAAGAGGCGAGCCGGCGCGCCAATCCCCAGACCGGCCCGCGCGTCACCCTGATCGGCCGGATCGCGCACGTCGCCGGCGGCGCGGACGAATCCCGCGCCCGGCGGCGTTTCCTCGCCCGTCATCCCGAGGCCGCGCGCTACGCCGGCTTCGGCGACTTCCGGTTTTTCAGAATGACGGTCGCCAGCGCGCACTACGTCGGCGGCTTCGCCCGCGCCATGTGGATCGAGCAGCCCCGCTTCGCGCATCCGCCCGAGGCCGTCGCCGCCATCGCGGCGTGCGAGGAGGGCGTGCTCGCCCACATGAACGCCGATCACAGGGACGCGGTCGGTCTCTACGCCCGGCGCCTGCTCGCGAGGCGGGGCAAGGGCTGGGCGCTCGCCGGCCTCGATCCCGACGGCGTAGACCTCAAGCGGGGCGCGCAGTCCGCGCGGCTCGACTTCGCCGAACCGGCCGCAAACGCGGGCGAGGTGCGCGCCGCGTTGGTCGCGTTCGCCGAACAGGCGCGGAGGCGGGGCGGGCGCAACCGCCCCGATAGGGGCGCATCGTTTAATGCGCGCGGGGATTCGCCCGCGCGACAAACCCGGCGCCCGACAAGGAACAAGTCAAAAAAATAACCCCTTCCGAAGGGGGTTGATACCCACCCGGACCGATGGCTATGGTGCCCCTCGGTCCGCCGGGGAGGGGCGGCCGGGCGCGGGCCGAAAATGCTCGCCGCTTCGTCGCGCAATCTCCGGGAATGGACCCGAATCATGCGGGAAATCGGCCCCGCCGTCAGCAGTTATGGGCTGGATAAGCTCGGCATCCGCAACGTCGACGCCGAGCATTGGAACTACACGCCCGAGCAGCTCGTCGAGGAGGCGCTGCGCCGCCACGAGGGCGCGCTCGCCCAAGGCGGCGCGCTGGTGACCCACACCGGCCACCACACCGGACGGTCCGCCAACGACAAGTTCGTGGTCGAGGAACCGGCGACGAGAGCCGAGATCTGGTGGGGTTCCGTCAACCGCCCGTTCGCGCCGGATCGCTTCGATCGGCTGCACCGGCACATCCTCGATCACCTGACGGGCAAGGACGTGTTCGTGCGCGACTGCTACGCCGGCGCGAACCCGAATTTCCGCCTGGCGGTGCGCATCGTCACCGAGACCGCCTGGCACAACCTGTTCGCCCGCAACATGTTCATCCAGCCGAAACGCGAGGATCTCCACTCTTTCCGGCCCGAATTCACGGTGATCCAGGCGCCTTCCTGCCATGCGATCCCGGCGAAGCACGGCACCAATTCCGAGACCTTCATCCTGGTCAACTTCGCTCGTCGCCTGGTGCTGATCGGCGGCAGCTCGTACGCGGGCGAGATCAAGAAATCCGTCTTCTCGATCCTCAACTTCCTGCTCCCGCCGCAAGGAATCCTGCCGATGCACTGCTCGGCCAACGTCGGGGCGAAGGGCGACGCGGCGATCTTCTTCGGGCTTTCCGGCACCGGCAAGACGACGCTCTCGGCCGACGCGACGCGCACGCTGATCGGCGACGACGAGCACGGCTGGGGCGAGGACGGCGTCTTCAACTTCGAAGGCGGTTGCTACGCCAAGGTCATCAAGCTGAGCCGCGAGGCCGAGCCGGAAATCCATGCCACCACCCGCGCCTTCGGCACCATCCTCGAAAACGTGATCATGGATATGGATACCCGCGCGCTCGACCTCGACGACGCGCGGCTGACCGAAAACACCCGCGCTTCCTATCCGCTGTCGCGGATTCCGAACGCTTCGGCGACCGGCATGGCGGGACACCCCCGCAACATCGTCATGCTGACGTGCGACGCCTTCGGCGTCATGCCGCCGATCAGCAAGCTGACGCCGGAGCAGGCGATGTACCATTTCCTTTCCGGCTACACCGCCAAGGTCGCCGGCACCGAGAAGGGCCTGAAAGAGCCGACCGCGACCTTTTCCACCTGCTTCGGCGCGCCGTTCATGCCGCGCCATCCCGCGGTTTACGCGAAACTTCTCGGCGAGAAGATGGCCCGCCACGGCGCCGACTGCTGGCTGGTCAACACCGGCTGGTCCGGCGGCGGCTACGGCGACGGCAGCCGGATGAAGATCGCCCACACCCGGGCGCTGCTCGACGCCGCGCTGACGGGCGAGCTCGCCGAGGCCTCGTTCCGGCCCGACCCCAACTTCGGCGTGCTGGTGCCGGATTTCTGCCCCGGGGTTCCCCAGGAAGTTTTGCTTCCGCGCGCCACCTGGCGCGATCCCCTGAAGTACGACGCCAAGGCGCGCGAGCTCCGCGGCCGCTTCGAGGCCAACTTCCGCCAGTTCGAATCCCAGGTCGACGAAAAGGTCCGCGCCGCCGCTATTCGTGCTGCCGCGTAAGCGGCGAAATCACGTCCGCCAGAACGCGCGG
>MIAC01000155.1:5902-6349 GCA_001830475.1 Rhodospirillales bacterium RIFCSPLOWO2_12_FULL_67_15 | reverse complement strand
ATCGGACCGAGCCCGGGGCCGACGTTGCCGACCGCCGTCGCCGCGCCCGAAAGCGCCGTCGTCAGGTCGAGGCCGAAGGCGGCGAGCAGCAGCGCCGCGACCGCCACCGTGCCGACGTAGGCCCCCATGAACAGCAGTACCGAGGCGAACAGCTCGTTCGAGAGCTTGCGCTCGCCGTAGAAGGCCGGGTGGACGCTCAAGGGCGCGATCAGGCGCCAGCCGTGCACCCGGATCGCGATCGCCAGAACCTCGAAGCGGAAAATCTTGATGCCGCCGGCGGTCGAGCCGGTGCAGCCGCCGACGAAAGTGAGGAAGAAGAAGGCCGCGATCGGAAACGCGCCCCATTCCATGTAGTTGGCCGAGACGAATCCGCTCGTGGTGACGATCGAAACCACGCTGAAGACCGCCAGGCGGAGCGCGTCGCCCATCGGCATGGCGCGGGTGTCC
>MIAC01000155.1:2290-5751 GCA_001830475.1 Rhodospirillales bacterium RIFCSPLOWO2_12_FULL_67_15 | reverse complement strand
CGATCCATTCGATCGCCGGATTCTTGAAGCTGGCGATCGAGTTGTCGGAGGTGGAGAAGCCGCCGGTCGCGACGGTCGTCATGGCGTGGAGGACGGCCTCGAATCCGGTCATGCCGGCGGCCCAGTAGGCCAGCGCGCAGGCGAGGTTCAGGACCACGTAGACGACGAAGATTCCGGCCGCCACCTGCTTGATCTGGGGCATGAGCTTTTCCGAGATGTCGGAGCTTTCGGTCTTGAACAGCTGCATGCCGCCGACGCGGAGGAACGGAAGCAGCGCGATCGCCATGACCACGATCCCGATTCCGCCCAGGAACTGAAGCAGGCCGCGCCAGAGCAGCACCCCCGGCGTCGCCGAATCGAGGTGGATCAGCACCGTCGAGCCGGTGGTGGTGAGCCCCGACATGGCCTCGAAATAGGCGTCCGCCCACGGCAGGCGGTACTCCGAGAGCGTCAACGGCAGAGCGGCGAAGGCGCACAGCAGAACCCAGCTCAATGTGGTCAGGAGAAAGCCCCGCTTGCGGTCGAGGGTGAAGGCCGGGGTGCGGTTGGCGAACAGCAACGCCCCGCCCGCGAACGCGGTCACGCCGGCGGAAAACGCGAAGGCCTGCCACTCGGGATGGCCCGCCGCCCAGTCGGCGGCCGCGGGCAGGAGCATCGCGCCGGCGAGCACGAGCAGCAGGACGCCGACGATGTAGAGGACTTGGCGCAAAGAGAGGATTCCGAACGGACGCGGGCGACGGCGGGAGAAGCGACGCGGGCGGAGTTTAGCGGCTTCCCGCCCGTCCGCCAATCGGGCTCAGCGCCAAGAGCGCCCACCCCGTCATCAAGAGAACCCCGCCCGCCGGCGCCGCGCCGCTCATCCAGACCGCGCCGCTCGCGCCGAAGACATAGAGGGTGCCCGAGAAGAGCGCGATGCCGAGGACGAAGGCGAGCCCGGCGGCGTGCGCGAGCCAGGGCTTCTCCCCGGCGCGTTCGGCGCGTTCGGCGAGCCAGGCGACGGCGAGGAGCGCGAGCGCGTGCCAGGCCTGGTACTCGACTCCGGTCGCGAAGGCGTCCGCCAGCACCGGCTCCGGCGCATTCAGTCCATGCTTGGCGTAAGCGCCGGCGGCGGTCGCGCACAGTCCGTTGAGCGCGCCGAGCGAAACCCACGCCTTCCAGGTTTGAGTCATCGAATTAAGGAATTAAGGGGACACCATACTTAATTCACCCACCGCCACTCCTTCGCCTGAATTAAGTATGGTGTCCCCTTAATTTAAACTGAACGCATCCCGCTCTAGCGCGGCAGGTCCGAGGACCCCATCAGGAATTCGTCCACCGCGCGGGCGCACTGGCGGCCTTCGCGGATCGCCCACACCACCAGCGACTGGCCCCGGCGGGTATCGCCGCAGGCGAACACCTTAGGCGTCGAGCTCTGGTAGTCGGCGACGTTCGCCCGGACGTTGCCGCGCTCGTCCAGCGCGACTTTGAGGTCCTCCACCAGCCCTTGGTGGACGGGATGGACGAACCCCATCGCCAGCAAAACGAGATCGGCCTCGACGGTGAATTCGCTGCCCGCAACCTCGCTGAGCACGGAACGGCCGTCCTTGTCACCAGCCCATTCCATCCGCGCGCAGACGAGGCCGACGACCGCGCCGTCGCGCCCGAGAACCCGCTTGGTCGCGATCGCCCAGTCGCGCTCGCAGCCTTCCTGCTGCGAGCTCGAGGTCCGGAGCTTGAGCGGCCAATCGGGCCAGGAGAGGCCCTTGTTTTCCTTGTCCGGGGGCTTGGGCAGGATTTCGATCTGAAGGATGGACTTGGCGCCCTGGCGGGTCGAGGTTCCGATGCAGTCCGAGCCGGTATCCCCGCCGCCGATCACCACCACCCGCTTGCCGGAAGCGAGAATCGGGCGGTTGTCGGCGATGAATTCTCCGCCGACGCGGCGGTTCTGCTGGGTGAGAAAGTCCATCGCGAAGTGAACGCCGTCGAGCTCGCGCCCCTCGGCCTGGAGCTCGCGCGGAACTTCTGAGCCGATCGCCAGAACCACCGCGTCGAATTCCTTCACGATCTGGCGCGCCGGGATCGTCGTCCCGACGTGGATGTTGGAATGGAATTCAACGCCTTCCGCCCGCATCTGGGCCATGCGCCGGTCGATCAGGCGCTTCTCCATCTTGAAGTCGGGGATGCCGTAGCGGAGCAGGCCGCCGACGCGCGCGTTCTTCTCGAACACCGTCACGTCGTGCCCGGCCCGCGCCAGCTGCTGGGCGCACGCGAGGCCGGCGGGGCCGGAGCCGACCACCGCGACTCGCTTGAAGGTGCGGTGGCGGGGAACGTCGGGCTCGATCCAGCCCTCGGCCCAGGCGCGATCGACGATCGCGCATTCGATCGTCTTGATGGTGACCGGGATGTCGCGGATGTTGAGGGTGCAGGCGGCCTCGCACGGCGCCGGACAGATGCGGCCGGTGAACTCGGGAAAGTTGTTGGTCGAGTGCAGCACCTGGTTCGCCTGGCGCCAGTCGCCGCGATAGACCAGATCGTTCCAGTCCGGGATGATGTTGTTGACCGGGCAACCCTCGTGGCAGTAAGGCACGCCGCAATCCATGCAGCGCGCGCCCTGGCGCTTGAGCTCGTCCTCGGGCAAAGGCTGGACGAACTCGCGGTAGTGCTTGAGACGCTCCGCGACCGGCGCGGTGTCGCGCTCATGCCGCTAGATCTCCAGGAATCCGGTCGGCTTGCCCATGAGCGGAGGTCTTATTCCGCCGCCGCCGTCTTGGCGGCCTCTTCCGAGCGCATGGCGAGGAGGGCGCGGCGGTAGTCCACCGGCACGATCTTGACGAACCTGGGCAGCAGTTCGTCCCACCGGTCGAGAACGCGGGCGGCGACCGCGCTGCCGGTGAAGCGGCGATGGCGCTCGATCAACGCGCGCAAGCGGCGGACATCGTCGCCGAGCATGTCGGTCATGACCTCGGCGAGCGGCAGGGACGCCCAATCCTCGACCGGCGCGAGCGGCGCGGGGCGGAGGCGCTCCAGTTCGACCATTTCGGTGTTGCAGCGGCGCTCGAAGTCGCCCGATTCGTCGAGCACGTAGGCGATGCCGCCGCTCATGCCGGCGGCGAAGTTGCGCCCGGTCGGACCCAGCACCACGGCGCAGCCGCCGGTCATGTATTCGCAGCCGTGGTCGCCGACCCCTTCGATCACCGCCGTCGCGCCCGAGTTGCGCACGGCGAAGCGCTCGCCGGCGACGCCGCGGAAGTAGCATTCGCCCGCGATCGCGCCATAGAGCACGGTGTTGCCGACGACGATGTTCTCCTCGGGGCGGAACTGGACGCCCTTGGCCGGATAGACCGCCAATCGCCCGCCCGAGAGGCCCTTGCCGACGTAGTCGTTGGCGTCGCCTTCGAGCTCGATCGTAACTCCGCGGGCGAGGAAGGCGCCGAAGCTCTGGCCGCCGGTCCCCTTGGCCCGGATGTGGATGGTGTCGTCGG
>MIAC01000155.1:0-2104 GCA_001830475.1 Rhodospirillales bacterium RIFCSPLOWO2_12_FULL_67_15 | reverse complement strand
TCGCCTTCCAGTGCGCGACCGCGCCCTGGGCGACGAGCCGGTCGGCGCGGCCGATCATCTCGTTGAAGGTCCTGAAGCCCATCTCGGCCATCAGCAGGCGCACCTCGCGCGCGATGAAGGTCATGAAGTTGATGACGTGCTCGGGCTGGCCGGCGAAACGCTTGCGCAGTTCCGGGTTCTGGGTCGCGATCCCGGTCGGGCAGGTGTTGAGGTGGCACTTGCGCATCATCACGCAGCCGGCGGAAACGAGCGCGCCGGTGGCGAAGCCGAACTCGTCGGCGCCCAAGAGCGCGCCGACCACCACGTCGCGCCCGGTGCGGATGCCCCCGTCCACCTGGACCGCGATCCGCCCGCGCAGCCGGTTCAGCACCAGGGTCTGGTGGGTCTCGGCGAGGCCGATTTCCCACGGGCTGCCGGCGTGCTGGATCGAGGTGATCGGGCTCGCGCCGGTGCCGCCTTCGAAGCCGGAGATGGTGACGTGATCGGCGTGCGCTTTCGACACCCCCGCCGCGACCGTGCCGACGCCCACTTCCGAGACCAGCTTGACCGAAATCCGCGCCGCCGGGTTGACGTTCTTGAGGTCGTGGATGAGCTGCGCCAGGTCTTCGATCGAATAGATGTCGTGGTGCGGCGGCGGCGAGATCAGGCCGACGCCGGGGGTCGAGAAGCGCACCCGGGCGATCCACTTGTCCACTTTCCGGCCGGGCAACTGGCCGCCCTCGCCGGGCTTGGCCCCTTGCGCCATCTTGATCTGAAGGTCGCTCGCGTTGACGAGATATTCGGCGGTGACGCCGAAGCGGCCCGAGGCGACCTGCCGGATCGCCGAACGCATGGAATCGCCGTTCGCAAGCGGCTTGTCGCGCACCGCCTCCTCGCCGCCTTCGCCGGTGTTCGAGCGCCCGCCGATGCGGTTCATGGCGATCGCCAGCGTGGTATGCGCCTCCCACGAAATCGAGCCGAACGACATGGCGCCGGTCGAGAAGCGCTTGACGATTTCCGCTTCCGGCTCGACCTCCGCGAGCGGGATCGGCTGCTTCGCTTTTTTGATCTCGAACAGGCCGCGCAGGGTCTTGAGCCGGGCCGACTGGTCGTTGACCGCGGCGGTGAATTGCTGGAACAGCCTGAAGTCGGCGCTGCGGACCGCGTGCTGGAGCAGGCCGACCGTCTTCGGGTTCCAGACGTGCTCCTCGCCGCGGATGCGCCAGCCGATCTCGCCGCCGACGTCGAGCATGTTGCGATAGATCGGCGCGCCGGAGAAGGCGAGGCGATGGCGCCGCACCGTTTCCTCGGCGATTTCCCGAAGTCCCGCGCCTTCGATCCGGCTCGCGGTGCCGGTGAAGTAGCGGTTGACGAAATCGCTCGCCAACCCGACCGCGTCGAAGATCTGCGCGCCGCAATAGGACTGGTAGGTCGAGATGCCCATCTTCGACATCACCTTCATCACGCCCTTGACCGCGGCCTTGATGTAGTTCTTGTGCGCCTTCTCCTCGGTCAGGCCAGGCGGGTACTGGTCCTTCAGCGTCGCCAGGGTATCGAGGGCGAGGTAGGGATTGATCGCCTCGGCCCCGTAGCCGGCGAGCAGGCAGAAATCGTGGACCTGGCGCGCTTCGCCGGTCTCGACCACCAGGCCGACCTCGGTCCGCAAGCCTGCGCGGATCAGGTGATGATGAATCGCGGCGGTCGCGAGCAGCATCGGGATCGCGATCCGGCCCGATTCGAGGCCGCGGTCGGAAAGGACGATGATATTGTGGCCCTCGCCGACCACCGTTTCCGCCTTGCGGCAGAGCGCATCGAGCGCCTTCGCCATGCCCGGAGCGCCCCCCGCGGCCGGATAGCAGACATCGAGGGTATAGGTGCGGAAGGCGCGATCGACGTGGTTCTCGATCCGGCGGATCTTCTCGAGATCGCCGTTGGCGAGGATCGGATGGGGGACCTCGAGCCGCTTGTGCTTGCCGCCCGATTCCAGATCGAGCAGATTCGGCCGGGGCCCGATCAGCGAAACCATGGACATCACCATTTCCTCGCGGATCGAATCGATCGGGGGGTTGGTGACCTGGGCGAAGTTCTGCTTGAAGTAGTCGTAGAGCATCTTCGGCCGCTCGGA
>MIAC01000154.1:11806-13998 GCA_001830475.1 Rhodospirillales bacterium RIFCSPLOWO2_12_FULL_67_15 | reverse complement strand
TCGTGTCCCTCCTGGGCGTGTCCGGTGACGAAGGTGACGGCGCGCGCAAGCCCCCGGTGGGTGAGCGGAATTCCGGCGCGCGTCGCGCAGCCGGTCGCGGCGCTCACGCCCGGCACCACCTCGAAGGCGATGCCGTTGCGGGCGAGCTCGAGCGCCTCCTCGCTGCCGCGGCCGAAGACGAAGGGATCGCCGCCCTTGAGCCGCACCACCCGTTTGCCGCCGCGGGCGAGGCGGACCAAAAGCTGGTTGATTTCGTCTTGCTTGACGAAATGGGACCGGGCCGCCTTGCCGGCGAAGATCCGGCTCGCGCCGGGGCGCGCGAGCGCGAGGACCTCGGGCGAAACCAGCCGGTCGTACACGACGATGTCGGCGCGGGCGAGGATTTCCTTGCCCCGCACCGTCACCAGCCCCGGATCGCCCGGCCCGGCGCCGACCAGATGAACGCGCGCAGGGAGCGCGCTTGCCCGCACTTCGCGCCGGATCGGCGCTTCGGGCGCGGGTTTCGCGGCGGCGCGAACATGGGCGACGCCCAGGTGCTTGCAGCCCCGCACGAACGCGACGAAGCGCGCGGCCCAATGGTTCGCGTCGGTGTCGCGGAGATGCGAGAACGACGCGAGCAGATTCCCCTGCACCAGGCCGTCGTTGCGGCCGTCGAGCCCGTGGCCGCGAAGAACCTGGTAGGCGAAGACCGGCGCGGGCGGAAGATTTTCGAGCGCGGCGTGGTGGAACTCGTGCGCCGGGATTTCTCCCCGGCCCGGGTCCTTAGGCCAGGGACCGGCGCCGGTTTCCCTGAGCCGGACGTAGCCGCGGCCCTGGGGCCGCGCGTGCATCGCCACGTCCGCCTCGATCGCGCCGACCATGCGCCGCGCGTCGCCTTTCCAAGTGAGCCGGCGGCAGAGATACATCAGCCCGCCGCACTCGGCGTAGGCCGGCAGACCGCCCGCGAGCGCGGCGCCGATGTCGGCGCGCAAGGAGGCGTTCGCCTCCAGCCCGGCCATGTGGGTTTCGGGGAATCCGCCGCCGATGAAAAGGCCGTCGACGGCGGGAAGACCGCGCGCGCGGAGCGTATCGAAAAACACCAACTCGGCGCCGGCCGCTTCAAGCGCCTCCAAATCCCCCGGGTAATAGAACCCGAAGGCGGAATCGCGCGCGATGCCGATGCGGACGTCGCCCGCGCGCGGCGGCGCGGGCGACACCGCGGCCACCTTCGGCGGCGGGGCCGTGCCGGCCAACGCCAGCACCCGATCGAGATCGACCTGGCGGGCGACGGCGTCGGCGATCGTCTCGATGGTCGCCTCGGTCGCGGTCCATTCGTTGCTCGGCATCAGGCCGAGGTGGCGCTCGACGATTTCCAGCGCCGGGTCCTTCTGCACCGCGCCGAGGACGGGAATGTCGGTGTAGTGGGCGATGATGGCGCGCAGCTTCGCCTCGTGGCGTTCGCCGCCGAGCTGGTTCAGGATCACGCCGCCGATCCGCACGCCCGCGTCGAACGCCCGGTAGCCGAGCAGGAGCGGCGCGATCCCGCGGGTCATGCCGCGGGCGTCGATCACCAGCACCACCGGCGCGGCCAAGTGCTTCGCCAGCGCCGCGTTGCTGTTGGCGCCGTCGAGGTCGAGCCCGTCGTAGAGGCCCTTGTTGCCCTCGATCAGGCCGAGGCCCGCGCCGGTCAAACGCCTAGCGAACAATTCCTCGATTTCGCCCTGCCCCATGGTGAAAAAATCGAGGTTGTGGCAGGGCCGGCCCGCGGCCGCGCCGAGCCAGAGCGGATCGATGTAATCGGGCCCCTTCTTGAAGGGTTGCACCGCGAGCCCCCGGCGCGCGAAGGCGCGCGCGAGCCCGATCGCGAGCGTCGTCTTGCCCGAGGACTTGTGCGCGGCGGAAATAAAAAGGTGCGCCATGATTTTCCCTCGCGCCGTCAGGCCGCGCCCGCCGGCGAAGCCGGCAGTTGATGATCGGCGCGCGCAGCGCGCAGGGCCGCCCGGGGAAGGATCTCGGCCGGACGGGCGGCCCACATCCGGCGCGCTTCGGCTTCGGCCGCGGCCGGGCTCGCGGCGCGGCCCATCAGGCGGAGCGCGATCGCCGCGGTGCCGGCGACGACCGCCTCGGCGTAGGGGTCGTCGACGCGGCCTTGCCAGAGCGCGCTCAGCCGGGAAAGCTCCATTACCGCCTCGCCGGGCGCACGGGAGATGCCT
>MIAC01000154.1:9639-11783 GCA_001830475.1 Rhodospirillales bacterium RIFCSPLOWO2_12_FULL_67_15 | reverse complement strand
CGTCTTCTCGCCCTGGTGCAGGTTCTGGACCTCGACCGGTTTTTCCGGCCGGCGCTCGATTTCGCCGCCCTCGCCCTTGAACACCGCCATGTGCGGCTGACCGAGCAGGCGGCAGACGTCGCGGTGAATCTCGCGATAGTTGGGATGGAAGATGGATTGGAGCGAATAAGGCGCGTCGAACGGGTTGATCATGCGCAAGAACGTGTTCACCGGCGAGCGCACCCCGATGATGTACTTGAGCTCGATGATCTCCTGCAGCCGCGGGCTGAATGCGTCGAGCGGGAGATAGGCGAAGTTGCGCTCGGCGATCTGGCGGGCGGCGTCTTCGAGCGAGGCCGCGGCCGTAATCCCGAGCGCGGCCAGGGTCTCGCGCGCGTAGATTCGTCCCGGCGTGTGGCCTTCGGTGCCGTGCATCAGGATGCGGGTGCCATTGGCGGCGAGCAGCAGCGCCGAGAGCATGAACCACGGCAACTGGCGCTTCTTGCCGGCATAGGCCGACCAGTCGAGATCGGCCTTGGCCCCTTCGGGCGCGCGGATCGTTTCCTTGACCGCGCGGACGAAGCCCTCGCCCTCGCCCGGATCCTCGGTGCGCAGGCGCAAGATGGCGAGAAACGCGCCCAACTGCATCGGCTCGACCTCGCCTCGGAGAATCATCCGGGTTGCTTCCGTGGCCTCCTCGGCCGTCAAGGGCCGCGACAGCGTCGGCCCGCGCGCGATGGTGCGCACGTACTTGGCGAAGGGATGTTCCTTTTTCGTCATGGTTTTTTCGACTTTGGCGAATTCTTTTCTTCACGCCGCCGGGGCGGCGTCCGCGAGCGTTTCCGGCAGGATCGGCAGCACCTTGACCGCGAGGACCACCATCAGCAACGCGAGCGCGACGCCGCCCAAACCGAGCGCGATCTCGTATACGCTTGGCGCATAGGCGGCGATGCCGCTATCGAGGACGGACCCCGCGACCTCCATCCCCGGCACCAGGACCAAGGGATAGGCCTGGCCGCCGATGATGATCACGTATATCTGGGCGATGCCGCCGCAAACGGCAAGGGCCGCGGCGAGCGCGGCGGCGGAGCGCGACCCGGCCGTCGCCGGGCTGAAGACGAGAGCGATCGGAACGAGACATCCGAGAGCCACGTGCCCGATCCAGAAGAGCCAAGTGTAGACGCCCCCCTCGGCGAGCAGGAAGCGTTCGATCCCTTGGCGCTCGGCGATATAGAGGTTGGTCAGGTGCTGCACGGCGACGAAATAGAGGGTCGCGGCGAGGAAGATGCCGAGCAGGTTCTTGAGCCGGCGCACGACCTCGTCGCCGAGCGGACGGCCGGTTCCGGCCGAGGCCGCCATCACCACCAGGAGGAAGATCGCATGGCCGAAGGCGAGCGACATGGCGATGAACATCGGCGCCATCACCGCCGAATCGTAGGCCTGGCGCGCGACGAGGAAGCCGAAGATCGAGCCGGTGCCGGTGGTCAGCACCAGCCGCCAGAGGAAGGCGAAGGTGCCGGCGGGCTTCGCAAAGCGGTTCATGCGGCCTTCCATCATCATCCAGAGATAGACGATCGCGACGGCGAAGAAGCCGGTGTAGAGGAAGATGTTCCAGGCGAAGATGGATTTGAAGTTGTAGGCGGTCATGGCGACGACCAATCGGTCGGGCCGGCCGAGATCGAGCACCAGCACGGCGAGGCCCCCCGCCAGCAGCGAAATCGCGAGCACCCCGGAAAGCCGCGCCAAGGGCTTGTAGAGCGCGCGGTCGAACACCGAGGAAATGGACGCGACGTTGAGCGCGCCGGACGCGGCGACGATCAGATAAACGGCGAAGACGTGCGGCGTGCCCCACACGATCCGGTGCGACATGCCGGTGACCCAATGGCCCTCGCTTTCCATGACGTAGGCGCCGCCGAGACCGGCGAGGATCAGGGCGCCGAGCAGCCCGACGAGCGCCAGGTATCCGCTTTCCCAGCCCCCGTGCTCCCGATATTCGATGCGTCCGGTCGCCGCTTTCATCACGCCAATCCCTTGTAGAGCACGCCCTGATCGAGACCGAGCTCGGCGCGCAGGCGGAGAACGACCTGGCGGCCGACCGCGCGGGCGATCTCGCTACCAGGATCGTTGAGGTCGCCGAAGATCATCGCGCCGCTTGTCTTCTTGGC
>MIAC01000154.1:6942-9570 GCA_001830475.1 Rhodospirillales bacterium RIFCSPLOWO2_12_FULL_67_15 | reverse complement strand
CGAACGGACACGCCATCATGCAGTAGCGGCAGCCGATGCAGGTGTGCTTGTCGACCAGGACGATGCCGTCGGCGCGGCGGAACGAAGCGCCGGTCGGGCACACGTCCACGCACGGCGGATGTTCGCAATGCTGGCACATGAGCGCCAGCGCCTTGGTCGCGCCGCTCTTCGGATCGCGCACGGTGACATTACGAATCCATTGCGGATCGGTGGCCGGGCGGCCGTGGCCGGTCCAGCCGTGCTCGTCGCGGCACGCGGCGACGGCGGCGTCGGCGACGTCGGCGTACTTGGAAAGATCGACCAGAATCCCCCAGCGGGTCTTGGGCGAAACGGCGGCGCCGGGAGCGCGGGCTTCCACCTGTTCCGCGCCCATCATCAGGGTCACGCCGGGGGCGAGCGCGAGCACGGCCGCCGCCGCGCCGCGCATCAGTTCGCGCCGGGAAAGTTCCATCTCGGAGATCGCGGTCATTGCGGTCTTCCTGCCGAGGTAGCGGCACGCGTTTCGGGCGTCGGCGCGTGGCAGCCGAAGCAGTCGATCCTGACCGCGACGTAACGGTGGCAGTCGGTGCAGAACGGCTGCGCCGTTCGCGCTCCGCCCGCCGCCGGATCGGGAACGGCGTGGCATTCGACGCAGCCCTTGAGGCTGTGCTTGCGGCCGCGGATGCCCTTGCGCACCGTTTCGTCGCGCTCGTGATCGAGATAGACCATGTGGTTGCGGCGCATGTCCGCGACCGGCTCGACGCATTCGGTTCCTTGCGCCGCCTTGGGCGGATGGGGAACGGGCGTGCGCGGGCTGTCGGCGGCGAGCGCCGGCAGGACCGCGATCGCGAGCGCGACCGCCGCCAAAACCCGAATGATCGTGTTGAACCTCCGCCCCATCGTCTTTTCCGCTACTCGCCGAGGCCCATCTGGATATAGCCGGTCGGGCAGACGTCGGCGCAGATGTGGCAGCCGATGCACTTGGCGTATTCGGTGTCGACGTAGCGGCCGACCGCGTACTGGTCCTTCTGCACCCGGTAGACGGCGGTCTGCGGGCAATAGATCACGCAATTGTCGCACTCGAAGCACATGCCGCAGCTCATGCAGCGGTCGGCCTCGGCAATCGTGTCCTGTTCCGAAAGACCGGTGAAGCGCTCCTGGAAATTGCCGAGCACGTTATCGGCGCCGATCGCCACCTCGGCCCGGCGGCGGCGCGGAACGTGGCCGAAATGACCGAGAAAGAGCCGGTCGTGCGTGACGATCTCGACGAACGAGCGGTCCTCGTAGTTGTGAACCGCGAAAGGGGCGTGATCGGTGCCGTGGGTTTCGGTGTGATCGTATTCGCTCGGCTCGAGATGGTGGGCGCGCAGCTCTTCGAGCAGGTTGAAATGATGGACGTCCACCTTGGGCCGCTTCGGCAGCTCATGGCCGCGCAGATAGCGGTCGATCCCCTCGACCGCGATGCGCGCGTGTCCGATCGCGGTGGTGAGCAGATTGGGCGCGATCACGTCGCCGCCGGCGAAATGGCCCTTTTGTCCGACCAGGCGATAGTTCCGGTCGGCGTTCATCAGGCCGCGGCCGTTGTTGAATGCCTCGAAGCCGGTGAAATCGCCGGCTTGGCCGGTGGCGCCGACGATGAGGGTGCATTCGATCTCGAACTCCTCGCCCGGGCGGAGTTTCATCTTGCCCGCCTCCCAGTCCACCGGGCAGACCTTGAGGGCGCGGGCCCGGCCTTCGCCGTCGCGGATCACTTCCACCGGAACCAGGCTTTCGTGGATCTGGACGCCTTCGGCGATCACGGCGGCGAGCTCGTGCTTGCTCGCCGGCGCCTGGCTGATCGGCCGGCGGTACACGACCCAGACTTCGGCGCCCTGGCGCCGCGCGGCGGTGGCGACATCGTGGACCGTTTGGCCGAGAATCACGTTTTCCGGCCGGTCGTGCGGATGGATGCTGCGGATATGGCCGATCCGGCGCGCGACCGCGGCCACGTCCATCGCGGTGTCGCCGGCGCCGATCACCAGCACCCGCCCGGCAAGATGCTGCAGGCGCCCCTCGTTGAAGGCGCGCAGGAACGAGAGGCCGTCGACGCAATTGGGCGCCTCCGCGCCGGGAATCGAGATCGACTTGCCCGCTTGCGCGCCGATTGCCCAGAAGACGGCGTCGTAGTCCCGCTCGAGGTCGGCCACGGCGACATCGACCCCGACCTTGACGCCGAGGCGGACCTCGACGCCCAGGTCGACGATGCGCTTGATCTCGCCGTCGAGCACGTCCTTGGGCGTGCGATAGCCCGGAATTCCGAACCGCATCATGCCGCCGAGGGCGGCGTAGGATTCGAAGATCGTGCAGCCGTGCCCGAGGCGGCGCAGGAAATAGGCCGCGGCGAGCCCGCCCGGCCCGCCGCCGACGATGGCGACGCGTTTGCAGCTTTCCCGCGCCGGCTTGGCGAAGCCGAGCTTTTGGCCGAGCGCCCAATCGCCGACGTGCTGCTCGACCGCGTTGATGCCTACCTGTTCCTCGAGTTCGTTGCGGTTGCAACCTGCTTCGCACGGCGCGGGACAGACGCGACCCATCACCGCCGGAAAGGGATTGGCCTCGGTCATGCGGTGGAACGCGTATTCCTGCCAGGTCATGTCCTTGTCGACAGGCTTG
>MIAC01000154.1:0-6920 GCA_001830475.1 Rhodospirillales bacterium RIFCSPLOWO2_12_FULL_67_15 | reverse complement strand
GCCAGCCGCGGATGTCGTGCCCCGAGGGGCAGCTTCCCTGGCAGGGCGGCGCGCGGTGCACGTAGACCGGGCATTTGTGCGACCAGCCCGCCTGGAAGATGTTTTCCTGGAGATCGCCCCAGGTATGTTCCCCCTCCTGATACCGGAAGTAGCTGGGGGACTTGCCGGACTTGGACGTGTAGGTCGGAGATGACATGGCGCTCTTCCTGGCTTCCGGGGGTTGCCCCGCGAGGATAATACCGGGCGCGCGCGGAGTCACCCTTCCCAATCCCGCCTAGTCGCCGAGTCCCATCTCGATATAGCCGGTCGGGCAGACGTCGGCGCAGATGTGGCAGCCGATGCACTTGGTGTAGTCGGTGTCGACGTAGCGTCCCATGGCGCGCTTGTCCTTCTTGACCCGGAACACCGCCGTCTGCGGGCAGAACACGACGCAGTTGTCGCACTCGAAGCACATGCCGCAGGACATGCAGCGCTTGCCCTCGGCGATGGCCTGCGCCTCGGTGAAGTTGACGATGCGCTCTTCGAAGTTGCCGATGACGTCCTCCGCCTCGATGTGGATTTCCGCGCGCTTGTTCCGCTCGACATATGGGAAATGGCCGAGAAACATATCGTTGTGCTTGATGATTTCGACGAACGAGCGGTCCTCGTAGTTGTGGACCGCGAAACTCGCCGTCGAGGTGCCATACGTTTCCTTGTGGCCGTACTCGGTCGGCGCCAAGTTGCGCTGGCGCAGCTCGTCGAGCAGGTTGAACCGGCGCTTGTCCACCTTCGGCCGCTTGCCGAGATCCTGGCCGGCAAGGAAGCGGTCGATCGATTCGGCGGCGATCCCGGCGTGGCCGATGGCGGTGGTCAAGAGGTGCGGCCGCACGATATCGCCGCCGGCGAAGTGCTTGGGCTTGCCCTTGACCTGATAGGTGTCCTCGACCGACATCAGGCCCTTGCCGTTGTCGAAGCTTTCCATGCCGAGAAGGTCGCCGCCCTGGCCGATGGCCGAGACGACCAGATCGCACTCGATTTCGAATTCGGTGCCCGGCGTCGGAACCGGCGCCATGCCCTTGAGCGTGCATTGGCACATCTTGAGGGCGCGGGCCCGGCCGTCCGGACCTTTCAAAACCTCGAGCGGCATGACTCCGCCCTTGATCTCGACGCCCTCGCGCATCGCGTCTTCGCGCTCGCGCGCCGCCGCGGTCATCTTGTCGACGGGAAAGAGCGAGGTCAAAACCGCGGTCACGCCTTCGCGCTGCATGACGCCGGCGACATCCTGGGCGGTGTGGCCGACGGCCACGGCTTCCGGCGGCGGGATGTCCCGACCATGCGAGATGTAACCGAGCCGGCGCGCGACCGAAGCGACGTCGATCGAGGTGTCGCCGCCGCCGACCACGACCACGCGCTTGGCCGCGACCTTCAGCCGGCCTTCGTTGAAGGCGCGCAGGAATTCGACGCCGGTGATGACGTTGGGCGCGTCCGCGCCGGGCACCGGCAGCGGCCGTCCGACTTGCGCGCCGACCCCCCAGAAGATGGCGTCGAAGTCGCGCTCCAGCTCCGCGACCGGCACGTCACGGCCGACGCGGACGCCGAGCCGCACGACGACGCCGGTGTCGACGATGCGCTTGATTTCGGCGTCGAGCGTCGCGCGCGGCGTGCGATAACCGGGAATGCCGTAGCGCATCATGCCGCCGAGCTCGGGCAGCGATTCGAACAGCGTCACCCCGTGGCCGCGCTGGCGCAGGTAGAGGGCGGCCGAGAGGCCCGCCGGCCCGGCGCCGATGACGGCGACTTTCTTGCCGCTTTCCTGCGCCGGCGGGGCGAAAGTCATGTTGTTGTCGATCGCCCAATCGCCGACGTATTGCTCGACCCCGTTGATGCCGACGAAATCGTCGACCGCGTTGCGGTTGCAGCCGGTTTCGCACGGTGCCGGGCAGACGCGGCCCATGATCGAGGGGAACGGGTTGGCGACCGCCATACGCTGAAACGCGTATTCCTGCCACTTCATGCCGGCCACCGGCGGTTTGTCGATCCCGCGCGCGATCTGGAGCCAGCCGCGGATGTCGTGACCCGAAGGGCAACTGCCCTGGCACGGCGGGGTGCGGTGGACGTAGGTCGGGCATTTGTGCGTCCAGCTCGCCTGGAAGATCTGCTGCTGCCAATCGCGCCATTTGCTGGCGCCGTCCTGGTAGCGGCGGTAGCTGAGCGCCTTGTCGTTCTTCTTGGGAGTCTCGATATTCATAATGCCTACCTTCCTTGTCGCGCTCGAATTACGCCGTCGCCGTTGTCTTCGCGGGCTCGATCCGGATCGCGTTGCTCACCAGTTGGTGCACGCTGACGATCATGTCCATGTCCATGCCGTATTCCGGCAGGACCTTGCTGAACTGGCTCTTGCAGATGGCGCAGATCGCGGCCATGTGGGTGACGCCGCGGCCCGTCACCACTTCCTTCAGCGCCTGCATCCGCGGCATCGCGCCCTTGACGCGAAGTTCCATGAGATCGTCGGTCAGGAGCCCGCCGCCGCCGCCGCAGCAATATGTTTTCTCGCCGATGGTGTCGGCGCGCATGTCGACGAAATGATTGCAGCAGGCCTTGATGATTTCGCGCGGGATGCGGAACTGCCCGCCCGGCTCCTCGCCCATGCGCGAGCCGCGCGCGACGTTGCAGGAATCGTGGAAGGTGACGACCTTGTCGTCGTTCTTGGACTTGTCGAAGGCGAGCACGCCCTTTTGGATGAGATCGTAAGTGACCTCGCAGATGTGCTGCGGCGCCGGATAGGCGGGATCGAGAAAATCCCACGGCCCGGCGAGCGTGTTGAGGAAGCTGTAGGCGACGCGCCAGGCGTGCCCGCACTCGCCGAAGACGATACGCTTGACCCCGAGATCGAGCGCGGCCTGGCGAATGCGGAGCGCGATCTTGTGCATCTGCTCGTAGGAGCCGACGAAGAGGGCGAAGTTGGCGGCCTCCGACGCATACGACGAAACCGTCCAGCGGATGCCCGCCTGGTGGAACACCTTGGCGTAGCCCATCAACCCCTCGATGTGGGGCGAGGCGAAGAAATCGGCCGATGGCGTCACCAGCAGCACTTCGGCGCCCTTTTCGTTCACGGGAATCCGCACCCGGACGCCGGTGGCCTCCTCCATGTCGTCCTCGAGGCTTTCGAGCGTCGCGCGCAGCGCCTTTTCCTGCAGGCCCAGGTTGTTGCCGAACTTGTGGACCTTGCCGATGATTTCGTTGCTGTACTTCTGCCCCATCCCGATGTGATCCATGATCTCGCGCCCGGCCATGGAAATTTCCGCGGTGTCGATGCCGTAGGGGCAGAAGACCGCGCAGCGCCGGCATTGCGAGCACTGGTGGAAGTAGGAATACCAGTCGTCGAGCACCTCCCGGGTCAGGTCCTTGGCCCCGACGAGGGAGGGAAAGAACCGGCCGGCGAGGGTGAAATGGCGGCGATAGACCTGGCGCATCAGGTCCTGGCGCGCGACCGGCATGTTCTTGGGATCGCCGGTGCCGAGGAAGTAATGGCACTTGTCGGTGCAGGCGCCGCACTTGACGCAACTATCCAGGAACACCCGGAGCGCGCGGGATTTGCCGAGAAGATCGCCCATCTTGGCGATCGCCTTGTCGTGCCAGCCCTCGACCAGCTCGCCGGGAAAGCCGAGCGGCTCCTGATGCTCGGGCTTGGCGACGAAGGGCCTGGAATGCGCCATCGCACCCGCGGCAATCGCCGGAATCGCGAGGTCGTCCTTCAGTTCGGGGATTGTGAACGTGGGCGCGGCCATGAGCGAACTTCTTTATTTTCCTGGCCTACGGCCGGCCCTGATCGAATGCGGCCGCCCAGCGGGCGAGATGGCGCCGCGAGCGCGCGTCGTCGACCTGGTTGCGGGTCGGGCTGAAGAAGACGCCGGGAGCATGGAGGAGCTTGCTGAACGGAAAAACGGCCATCAGCAGGGCGACCAGGGCGAGGTGGACGAGGAGCACGGGTTCCGCCGGCAGCGGCTGCCAATCGAAGCGCATCAGTCCGAGCGCGAACGCCTTCAGCGCGACGATGTCGGTCCTGTCGCCGTACTTGAGGGCGAGGCCCGAAAGCCCGATCGCGGCGAACAGCGCCAGCATCAGGTGATCGGAGGGCGCCGTGATGTAGCGCACGCGCTCGACCAGAAACCGCCGCGCCCACAGCCCGGCGAGCCCCACGACCATGACGAACCCGGCGTAAAGCCCGAAGGGCTGGATCAATCCGACCCAGGTCCAGACCGGTTCCTGGAAATAGCGCAAGTGCCGCAACAGGACGAGGACGAGCGCGGCATGGAACAGCATGGCGAAAAGCCAGATCCACTTGTTCGCCTTGTAGAGGCTCTCGAACAGGCAGACCTCGCGGGCCATGCGGAGCACGACCCCGCGCCTCGTCACGGGCGCGGGCGGGGTCGGAATCTTGAACGGCGCGGGCGTGCGCGCATAAAGCCAGATGCGGTACGCGAGCCCGAGGATGAACACCGCGGCCGCCGCGTAGAAGAGAAGGGCATAGGTGACGGTCAACGCGCTCATGCCCGCACTCCTTGATCGGCCGAAGCCACTGTCTTTGTTCGCCCGCCTACCGGCGGGACGCGCTCAGACGCAGCCGGTCGGCTTGGGCAGGCCGGCGATCTTGCACGCCTGCTTGGCCGGCCCGTAGGGGAACAGGTCGTAGAGGTACTTGTTGTTGCCCTTCTCCGCCCCGAACTTTTCCTTCATCGCCTTGGTCAGAACCCGGATCGCCGGCGCGATCTGGTACTCGTTGTAGTATTCGCGCAGGAAGTTGACCACTTGCCAGTGCTCGTCGGTCATGTCGACGTTCTCGGCCGCGGCGATGGCCGCGGCGATGTCCTGGGTCCAGAGGCTGAGGTCCATGAGATAGCCCTCTTCATCGGTCTCGATGGTGTTTCCGTTGACGGTGTATGGCACGATCAAGTCTCCTTTTCCTTTTTTGCAGTCCTTCAAAGCCACGAATTGACGGTTCCCTTGGCCACGGCGAGATCCACGAACCCGCCGTAGTCGACGATCTTGACCCCCCCGATGATGCGCGATTCCTCGATCCCGCGCGCCTTGAGGTCGGGCCCGAGGACGTAGACTTCATGGGTCTCCGCGGCGGCCTCGACCTTGGCGGTCTGGGCCGTGCCCTTGAGGGCGGCATAGACGCCGTCCTCGATCAGAAGGATCGCGCTGCCCGGGGCGGCGAGCCGGAGACAACTGTCGAGCGCGTTGCGCTCGAAGGGCGATTTGTTGACCGTGTGCAGCATCGGAGGTTGGCTCTCTTCTCAGCCGGTGATCAGGACGTCTTGCTCGGCCATCAGCTTCGAAAGCTCGGCCGCGGGCACGACCTGAACCTTGACCACGAAGTCGTCGGGCCCAAGCCCGCGCGCTTCCATCGATTCCTTCTCGACGTAGAGCTTCTCGATATCGTAGCCGCCGAGGGCGCGGTAGGTCGGCGAGAAGTTCTTCATGCCGAGATCCTTGGGGTCGTGGCCTTTCTTGATCTGGAACACGCCGTCGTCGAGGAACGCGACCGAGATGTCCTGCTCGAAAGCGGCCGAGATCAGGACCGATTCGAGGATTTCGAGGGCATAGATGGTGCCGTATGGCGCCTTGCGGTTCACGAACATGAACTTCCTGACGACGCCCTGGGTGTCGAAAACGGGTTCTTCGCTCATCGCTCTCGATCTTCCCTCAGTCGCCGAACACCAAGAGCCGGTCGGCGGCGATGCCGATCTCGGTCAACTGGCCTAGCCCCGAGATGTGGAACCCTTCCGCCAGCAATTCGTCCTTGATGCCGCGGCGCAAGGCCGCCGCCACGCACACCACCAGATCCACCTTGTGCGTCTTCGCCATCTCGCCCCACAGCTTCACCAGGTTGCGGTCGTCGGATTGCGGCTCCGACAGCCGGTTCGCGTTGTTGACGCCATCGTAATAGAAAAACACGCGCATCACCTGGTGGCCCTTGGCGATCGCCGCCTTGGCGAACTGGTAGGCCGAATCGGACGCCTGGTGGTTGAACGGTCCCTCGTTGACCATAATGCCGAACTTCATTGCCGCGGTCTCTTCCTTCCCAGAATACGCCGCGACCTCAGAAGTGCACGTGACTGGAGGCGTTCAGGCTCGCGCGCGCGCCGCGCCAGTCGTCGATGTGGAACTTGGTGAACGGCAGGTTGGTCAGCTCGAAGAAGCGGGGCCAGCCGATGCGGTCGATCCACTCGTTCATCCGCTCCCACGGCCGGGCGTTCTCCTTGTAGGCGTAGAGGATGGTCTTGACCACCTCGGCCACCTCGGGCCAGCGCGGCGGGTTGTTGGGGAGCCCCGCCACCACCAGCTTGTGGAAGGCCGGGCGCGAGCGGGTGCCGGAATGCTTGCCGCCGACCCAGATCGCGAGCTTGGAGTGCTCGGGGTCGTTGATCTGCATCGGCGGGCACGGCGGATAGCACGCGCCGCAGCAGATGCACTTGCGCTCGTCCACCTCCAGCGACGGCTTGCCGTTGACCAGCGCCGGGCGGATCGCCGCCACCGGGCAGCGCGCGATCACCGCCGGGCGTTCGCACACGTTGGCGACCAGGTCGTGGTTGATCTTGGGCGGCTTGGTGTGCTGGACGTTGATGGAGATATCGCCCTGGCCGCCGCAGTTGATCTGGCAGCACGAAGTGGTGATCTTGACCCGGTTGGGCATCTCCTCCTTCTTGAATTCCTCGTAGAGCTCGTCCATCAGCGCCTTGACCACGCCCGAGGCGTCGGTGCCGGGAATGTCGCAGTGCAGCCAGCCCTGGGTATGGGAAATCATGGAGACCGAATTGCCGGTGCCGCCGACCGGGAACCCGTCCGCCTCCAGTTTCGCGATCAGGGGCGCGACCTTCTTCTGGTCGGCGAGCCCGATCTCGACGTTGGAGCGGGTGGTGAAGCGCATGTGCCCT
>MIAC01000153.1 GCA_001830475.1 Rhodospirillales bacterium RIFCSPLOWO2_12_FULL_67_15 | reverse complement strand
GTGTATCTGCACGAAGTCGATCGCTGCGCGATCTATGTCGGTTTGTTCGGCAACGACTACGGCTACGAAGACAAGGACGGTGCGTCGCCCACGGAACGTGAGTTCGATCGAGCCACCCTGCGCGCTAAGCCCCGGCTTATTTTCGTCAAAGGTGCGGACGACAAGGTACGCCACCCGAAAATGCGTACCCTGGTCCGCAAGGCTGGCGACCAACTTATCCGGCGGCGCTTTGCGACGCCTGCCGAACTCACGAAAGCACTCTACGCAAGCCTGGTGGATTACCTGGAGGACCGTGGCGTCATTCAGAACCGTCCCTTCGACCAACGGCCCTGCGGCGATGCGACGCTGGATGACATCGATGCGGCTGCCGTTGCCAACTTTGTGCGCCGCGCCCGTTTCGAGCGGCAATTCCCCTTGCCCGAAGGCACGGCGATGGTGGATGTACTGGCCCATCTGAACCTGATCCGGGAGGCGCACCCGACCCATGCTGCCGTGCTGCTCTTCAGCCGCGACCCGCAGCGTTTCATCCCCTGCGCCGAGGTCCGCTGCATGCATTTCCATGGCACCGAGATCCAGCGGCCGGTGCCTTTTTACCGTGTGTTCAAGGGCAACCTGTTCGAGCAGGTGGATCAAGCGGAGAACTTCGTCCTCTCGGTTGTCAATCGCGGCGTCGGTACCCGCGGCGTGAACGCCCAGGCGCCCGTCACATTCGAGATTCCGCCTTCCGTGGTCCGGGAGGCGATCGTCAATGCGGTCGCCCACCGCGACTATGCCTCGGCGGCGACCGTGCAGATCTCGGTATTCGCGGATCGGGTGGAAGTATCGAATCCCGGGGAACTGCCGGCGCCCCTCACTCCCGAACGGCTGCGGGAACCGCACAATTCGATCGCCCGCAATGCCCGGGTCTGCGACGTACTGTTTCTTACCCGCTACATCGAGAAATACGGCACGGGCACCCTCATGATGATCCGCGACAGCCTGGCCCACGCGCTTCCCGAGCCGGAATTCCGGCAGCGAGGCGGAGAATTCGTCGCTACCCTTGGCCGCGATTGGCTGACCCCGGCAGTATTGGCCGGCATGCCACTGAATGAGCGTCAACGCCGCGCCATCGTTAACGTCAAGATCGCCGGGCGCATCACCAACGCCGACTACCAGAGGATGCTGGGCTGTTCCCGGCGCACCGCACTTCGCGAACTGGCGGTCCTAGTGCAAGCAGGTGTACTCCTTGCTCTGGGGAGCGGCCGAGGGGCGCATTATGCCCTCGCCACTAAACGCGCCAACAATGCGCCAAATGCGCCATCGCGCAAGGCCACGGCCCCAGCTGCGAAACGCGCCAGAAGCGCGCCAAACGGGACATCTCTTGGTCCACGACCCGGCAAGACCAAAGGGGCCACAAAGGGGCCAAAGAGGCGAAAGAAGTCAAAGGGGACAGCGGGAACATGAGCGATATCCAGCGTTTCTCCTCCCGCCGCCAACGACTCGATCACGCATTCCTCAGCGTGAGGCTGAAGGAGGCGAAGTCCTACAGGCGTATCGCCGGCTACTTCCGCAGCTCGATCTTCGAGCTCGTCGGCGAAGAGATCGCTGCAATCCCCAAGGTGCAGATCGTCTGCAACGGCGAGCTGGACGCAGCCGATGTGGCCGTCTCCAAGCACGTCCGCGAGACGGCGCTGAAGGAGCGCTGGAACGAAGCGCCGTCGGAGGTCGAAGCGCTGCTGCACCGGGAGCGCTATCGACGGCTGCATGAGTTGCTGACCAGCGGGCGGGTCGAGATCCGCGTGGTGCCGAAGGACCGTGTCTTCGTCCACGGCAAGGCCGGCGTCATCGAAGCGGCCGACGGGTCGAAGACCTGTTTCCTCGGTTCGATTAACGAGACCAAGAGCGCCTTCGCACAGAATTACGAAATCCTCTGGGAGGACCCTTCGCAGGAAGGCGTCGCCTGGGTCGAAGAGGAATTCGATGCGCTCTGGAAGGACGCTTATCCGTTGCCCGACGCCATCGTCGAGGAGATCAAACGGGTTGCCGATCGCGTGGAGATCCGCTTCGAAGACGCGAAGACCGAGGACCTGGCCGCGGCGGCGCTTGCCGAGAGCCCGATCTACCGCGGCGGAGAACAGCTCCTGCCCTGGCAGCGCTCATTCGTGACGATGTTCCTCCAGCATCGTGAGACATACGGCAAGGCGCGCCTGCTGCTTGCCGATGAAGTCGGCGTCGGCAAGACGCTGTCGCTCGCGGCGAGTGCGATGATCTCGGTCCTGCTGGACGACGGCCCGGTGCTCATCCTCTGCCCCTCGACCCTCACGCTGCAATGGCAAGTGGAGCTGATGGACAAGCTCGGCATTCCGAGCGCGGTCTGGTTGTCCACGAAGAAAGAGTGGATCGATCCGAAGGGCCACGTCATCAAAACGCGCGGTCCGGAGGATATCGCCCGCTGTCCGTTTCGCATTGCCATCGTGTCCACCGGATTGATCATCCACAATTCCGAAGAACGCCAGCACCTGCTGGAACGCAAGTACGGGACGGTGGTTCTCGACGAGGCGCATAAGGCGCGGCGGCGCGGTGGGCTAGGAGAGAAGAAGGCCGAGCCGAACAACCTGCTCGACTTCATGGTTCGAATCGGAGCGCGCACCAGGAACTTGCTGCTCGGTACCGCGACGCCGATCCAGACCGAGGTCTACGAACTTTGGGACATGCTGAAAATTCTGAGTTCCGGCGCAGACTTCGTTCTCGGGCGCGAACCGTTTGCAAAATGGCCTGACTGGGAGAGGGCGCTTCCTGCCGTGAAGGGCGATGAGACACCGGTGGATGAACGAGACGCCTGGGAGTGGCTGCGCAACCCGCTCCCGCCTGGGAGCGAAGATGTGCTGTTCGCGACGCTGCGTTTGCAGCTCGGGCTGGCCGACCAGGCCTTCTTCACGGATCGCGGCTTCGGTTCGCTGGGATTCCTGGAACAGCAGGCGGTCGGACAAGCCCTGGCGCCCGGATTCCTGCGGGAGCACAACCCGATCGTTCGCCACACCGTACTGCGCCGTCGGCAGACGTTGGAAGACGCCGGGCTGCTGGAGAAGGTCGGTGTGGACATTCATCCCGACCCGGATGCGCCAGCTACTGCATACGCGGGCGTCGGATTCAGCGGCCTGGGCCTGCGGACGAATCACCCCTTTGATCTCGCCTATCAGGCAGCAGAAGCGTTCACATCGGCGTTGCAAAAGCGCACCAAGGCGGCCGGGTTCATGAAGACCTTGCTTCTGCAACGCATCTGTTCGAGCTTCGCATCCGGGCGAGCCACCGCCGAGAAGATGCTTCGCCGGGAAGTTCTTGAGGACGAGGAACAGGTGAAGCTGATCGAAGAGGCGCTCAGTGCGCTCACGCCTGATGAGGCAGGATACCTTCGCACCATCGTCGAGGAACTTTCGCGTCCGGAAGCGCGCGACCCGAAGCTCGCCGCGGTCAGGTACTTCCTCACAGAGCATCGCACCGAGGGCAAGACCTGGCTCGAGCACGGCTGCATCGTCTTCAGCCAGTACTACGACACGGCGTATTTCGTCGCTGCGGAACTCGCGAAGTTGTTGCCGGACGAAGCCGTGGGCGTCTATGCAGGCGCGGGCAAGAGCGGCTTATTCCGCGGTGACGACTTCGCTTCCGTCGAGCGTGAGGACATCAAGGCAGCCGTAAAGAAGCGCGAGATTCGCCTCCTCGTCGCCACCGATGCCGCGTGTGAGGGCTTGAACCTGCAGACCCTCGGTACGCTCATCAACGTGGATTTGCCCTGGAATCCGTCACGGCTGGAACAGCGACTCGGTCGGATCAAGCGGTTCGGCCAGGCGCGACGCACGGTGGACATGCTGAATCTCGTTTATCACGAAACCCAGGACGAAAAGATCTACCAGATTCTGTCGCGCCGGATGAAGGACCGCTACGACATCTTCGGTGGGCTGCCGGACACCATCGAAGACGAATGGATCGAGACAGTGGAGACGCTCGAGGAGATGATGGACGAGTACATTCATCTCCGGAAAAAGGCGCGCGACGTCTTCGAGATGCGGTATCAGGAGACGATCGATCCTGACAGGGATCGCTGGGAGCTGTGTTCGAGGGTGCTGGCCCGCAGAGATGTTGTCGATCGTCTTTCGATACCATGGTGACGGCTCGCATGAAAGCGCGCACGGCGCCGGCGGACCTACTTGCGGCGCTCGAGACGCGGTTCTGCGAGCGCCTCTCCACTACGCAGGCGATCCGCGGTCGCCACGGGCAGGACGAGTCCTATCACGATCCGAGTCCTCCCGATGCCGTGGTGTTTCCGCGCTCGACGGACGAAGTGGTCGAGATCGTCCGCCTGTGCGCCGCTTCGGGCACGCCGCTGATCCCGTACGGCGTGGGCACGTCGCTGGAAGGCAATATCGCGGCCGTGTTCGGTGGTGTCTGCGTGGATCTGGGCGGCATGAAGCGGGTGATCGAGATCAATGGTGATGATCTGGACTGCCGGGTTGAGCCCGGCGTGACGCGCAAGCAACTCAACGCGGAGTTGCACGGCAGCGGCCTTTTCTTCCCGATCGATCCCGGCGCCGACGCCACGCTGGGGGGCATGGCCTCCACGCGCGGCTCGGGCACCATGGCGGGGCGGTACGGCACCATGCGCGAGAACGTGCTTGGGCTTGAAGTCGTGCTCGCGGACGGCCGGGTCATCCGCACCAGCAGGCGCGCGCGCAAGTCCGCAGCCGGATACGACCTCACGCGCCTGTTCGTCGGCGCCGAAGGCACGCTCGGGATCATCACCGAGCTGACTGTGAAACTGCACCCTGTTCCCGAGGCGATTTCGTCCGCGGTGTGTGCTTTCCCACGTCTGGAATCCGCAATCCGGACTGCCATGGCAACCATCCAGTCCGGCATTCCGGTGGCGCGGATCGAGCTTCTCGACGAAGTGATGATGGATGCGGTAAACCGGCATTCGAAGTTCGAATATCCAGTGCTGCCCACGCTTTTCTTCGAGTTTCACGGCAGCGAGGCAGGTGTCGCGGAGCAGGCGACGCGCGTCGGGGAAATCGCGCGTGAGCAGGGCGGCGGCGATTTCCAGTGGGCCAGCCGGCCCGAGGACAGGAGCCGGCTCTGGCAGGCTTCACGTTGGGGCGACCGATTCCCTGCTGACTGCCTACAGCTCGAACAGCGCGTCCACTTTCGCGGCGCAGATGAAGTCGTTCTCCGACAGCCCGCCGATGGCGTGGGTCCAATACTCGACGCGGGCCGTGTTGTAGCCCACGACGACGAAGGGATGATGATCTTCCCGGTGCGAGATCCATGCCACGGCGTTGACGAAGGCCTGCGTCTGGTAATGGTCTTTGAATTGGTACTGCTTGAAGATCTTGGCGCCGTCGCGCTTCCAGCCCGGCAGACCTTTCAGCAGCGGGCCGATCTGTTCCTCTGACAGCGGCGCCGTGCCGCCTTCGCACGGAACGCATTTTCTGCGGACAAGGTCCTGAGCGATATCGGACACGGCAGTTCCTCCGTAGCGTGCAGGCTGGCGTATACTTGTAGCCCCAATCGCTAATCCACGCAAGAGAGATTCCGACATGAACCAGGTATTCATTTGCGACGCCGTGCGCACGCCTGTCGGTCGCTACGGTGGCGCGCTGTCCAGCATTCGCACCGACGATCTGGCCACACTTCCCATCAAGGCGCTTATGCAGCGCAATGCAAAGGTCGACTGGGGGGCCTTGGAGGACGTCATTTACGGGTGCGTCAACCAGGCAGGCGAGGACAACCGCAACGTGGCGCGCATGGCGCTTCTGCTCGCGGGACTGCCCAAGGAGGTGCCCGGCGCGACGGTCAACAGGCTGTGCGGTTCGAGCATGGATGCCGTGGGCACGGCTGCGCGGGCGATCCGCTGCGGCGAAACG
>MIAC01000152.1 GCA_001830475.1 Rhodospirillales bacterium RIFCSPLOWO2_12_FULL_67_15 | reverse complement strand
CGTCTGCATCGTATCGAGTACGTTTTTCTGCGTGCCGTCCTTGCGAAGCGCCTGAAAAACCTTGAGCGCCGCGGCGTTCATCGCGCGAAATGCCGTCAGCGGATACAGCGCCATCGCCACGTCGACGCTTTTCAGCTCCGCCACCGTGAACAGCGGCGTTGCGCCGAACTCGGTGATGTTGGCGAGAATCGGCACTTTCACCGCATCGGCGAATTTCTTGTACATCGCAAGCTCGGTCATCGCTTCGGGGAATATCATGTCCGCGCCCGCCTCGACGCAGGCGCAAGCGCGGTCGATCGTGGCCTGCATGCCTTCGACCGCGAGCGCGTCGGTGCGCGCCATCACCACGAAAGCGGGGTCGGTCCTGGCGTCGACCGCGGCCTTGATGCGGTCGACCATTTCCTCGCGCGTCACCAGTTCCTTGCCTGGACGGTGGCCGCAGCGCTTGGCGCCGACCTGATCCTCGATGTGCATGGCGGCAGCGCCGAACTTGATCAGCGATTTCACGGTGCGCGCGACGTTGAATGCGCTCGAGCCGAAACCGGTGTCGACATCGACCAGCAGCGGCAAGTCGCTGACATTGGTGATGCGCTGGATGTCGGTCAGCACATCGTCGAGGTTGCTGATGCCGAGATCGGGCAGCCCGAGCGAACCGGCGGCAACGCCGCCTCCCGACAGATAAATCGCCTTGAAGCCGACGCGCTCCGCCATGCGCGCATGGTAAGCGTTGATGGTGCCCGCGATCTGCAACGGCTTTTCGGCGGCGAGCGCGGCGCGAAAGCGCGCGCCGGCGGAAGCACCGCGCGGCGCGCTGGAAAAAAGATCGGTCATGGGGAGAGTCTCCTGGAAAGGGTGGAAAGCTTGCTGCGATAGGCGCTGGCAAGCGCCGACGACGGCGATTTTAGCGCACGCCGCGCTTAGCCGGAAACGACTTTGCCGACAGATTGCGCCCCCCTGCGATTGCTGCTATGTTTTCGGAAAACCAAAGGGGTGGCGGCACAATGAAACAGGAACGCGAATTACCGGTATGGCGCTCACTGATGTATGTGCCGGTCAACGTCGATAAATACGTCGACAAGGCGCACACTCGCGGCGCCGACGTGATCCAG
>MIAC01000151.1 GCA_001830475.1 Rhodospirillales bacterium RIFCSPLOWO2_12_FULL_67_15 | reverse complement strand
CTCGAGCGCCTTCGACATCAGATCAGCATCGCGCCGCCGTCCACGGCAATCGCCTGTCCGGTGATGTGGCGCGACGCCTCCGAGGCAAGCAGCACGGCGAGGCCCTTGAGGTCTTCCGGGCCGCCGAGCCGGCGCGTCGGCGTGACCTTGCGTACCAGCTCGCCCGTCGTGTCGAGCGTGGCGCGCGTCATCTTGGAGGGGAAAAATCCCGGGCAGATGGCGTTGACCGTGATGCCGTGCTCGCCCCATTCGGCGGCGAGCTGCTTCGCCATGCCGACGACGGCGTGCTTGGTGGCGTTGTAGGACACCGTGCGCACCACCGCAGGGTCGCTTGCCGTGAGCCCCGCGACCGAGGCCACAAAGAGGATGCGGCCCCATTTCGCCGGGATCATCGCCTTCTTCGCCGCCTGCTGCGTCATGACGAAACTGCCGACCAGATTGAGGCCGACCAGCTTGTCCCAGGCTTCCAGCGGATGATCTTCCGCGGGCGCACCCCAGACCGCGCCGGCGTTATTGACCAGAATGTCGACGCGGCCCAGCCTGGCGAGCATCTGATCGAACACACCGGGAATCGACTCGCGCCGCCCGATGTCGCAGACCCAGGCCTGTGCCGTGATTCCCATCCCTGCGAGATGCCGGACGGCCTCGTCGAGCTCGTCCTTCTTTCGTGCCGTGAGCGCGACTTTCGCGCCCATCTCGCCGAGCGCTTCGGCGATCTGCAAGCCGAGGCCGCGCGAGCCGCCGGTGACGATCGCGTTGCGGCCGGAAAGGTCCAGCAGTTGCTTTACAGACATGCGTGCCTCCGTCGAAAACCGGGTGCTAGTATAGCCGCGGCATGTCGCCCCGGATGCGTGCAGGACGTTGCGAGTTGAACGCGTGAGCGCTCGCCGCGTGTACTCGCGCACCGAGCTGGCGCGACTCGTCGAGCCGCGCTCGATCGCGGTGGTCGGTGCCTCGCCGCGCGCGGGCGCATTCGGCGCACGGGTGCTCGAAAATCTCGCCCATTACGACGGCGCGATCTATCCGGTCAACGACCGCCATGAGCGTATCGGCGCGCTCGCCTGCCATGCCTCGCTCAAGGCGCTGCCGGAGCGGCCCGATTGCGTGGTGATCGCGGTGCCGCGCGAGGGCGTGCACTCGGTGCTGGAGGAAGCGGCGGCGCTCGGCGTCGGCGGCGCCGTGGTGTTCAGTTCCGGCTACGCCGAAGTGCGCTCGCCCGAGTGGCGCGAGGCGCAGGAGCGCATCGTGCGACTCGCACGGCGAAGCGGCATGCGCGTGCTCGGGCCGAACTGCATGGGATTCGTGAACCAGACGCTGCGCGCCGGT
>MIAC01000150.1 GCA_001830475.1 Rhodospirillales bacterium RIFCSPLOWO2_12_FULL_67_15 | reverse complement strand
GAAAGTGGTCAGCGAATTCGAGGCCGTGGAAAAAACCGGCACCGCCGCCATCACGATCGACGGCAAGCTGGTGGACTACGCCATGGTTCAGCGCGCAAGGCGGGTGCTGGCGCTGGCGAAACTCGATCGGTAAGGAAAGGTAACCGCGCATGGATTATTCGTTTACCCCGGACCAGGAAACCCTGCGGGGTCATCTCACCGAGCTGCTGGATAAAGTATGCCCGCCCGAATACGCCGAACGTTGCGATAACGATGCGACTCCGCCGCGCGAAGCGTTTGAGGCGCTCGCGAAACACGGCTGGTTCGGCCTGATACTTCCGGCCGAGTACGGCGGCACCGGCGGCTCCGCCATCGATCTCGCGATCCTGCTCGAGGAGACCGGACGGCATTTCGAAGAGCTTGCGATGTGGCTGTTCCGCACGCTGACTTATGGCAGCTACGCGGTCATGACGCACGGCACGCGCGAGCAGAAGGCAGACCTGCTGCCCAAGCTCGTGCGCGGGGAACTTTCGTTCTGCTTTGCCTTGACCGAGCCGCACTCCGGTTCCGACGCGGCCGCCCTGACTACCCGCGCGGCCGCCGTGGACGGCGGTTACGTGATCAACGGGCAGAAGGTCTTCACCTCCGGCATGGACATCAGCGACTATTGCCTGCTGGTCGCGCGGACCTCCACCGGCGCCACTAAGCAGCAGGGCATTACGAACTTCCTGATCGATACCAGGTTGCCTGGCATCGAGGTGCGGAAAATCAAGACGCTGGGCCAGCGCGCGATCGGCACCACGCAGGTCTTTTACAACGATGTGAAAGTGCCGGCTTCCGCGGTACTCGGCGAGGTGGATCACGGCTGGAAAGCGGTTGACGCCTATCTCTGGTACGAGCGGTTGTGCCTTTCGGCAGCCCGCACCGGCGCGGCCTCATCCGCCTTTGAATACGCGCTCGCGTACGCGAAGACCCGCAAGCAGTTTGGACGGCCGATCGGGCAGTTTCAGGCGATATCGCACAAGCTCGCCGACATGAAGATGATGCTCGATATTTCGCGCACCATGGTCTACCGGTTTGCGTGGCTGATGTCCGAGGGCAAAGCGACCCGCCACGATGCCGCGGTGCTGAAGCTCTACACCGGCGAGACCTACAAAGCGGTATCCGACATGGGGTTGCAGATCCTCGGCGGTTACGGCTACTGCATGGAATACCCGATGCAGCGGTTCTTCCGCGATTCGCGCCTGGCGACCATTGGCGCCGGGACCTCGGAGATCCAGCGCAACATCATCGCGCGGGGCCTCGGGCTGTGAAGGAGAGATGAGATGTCGCAT
>MIAC01000149.1:762-13759 GCA_001830475.1 Rhodospirillales bacterium RIFCSPLOWO2_12_FULL_67_15 | reverse complement strand
CCCACCTGTCTCAAGACATACCAGGTGATCAGCCCGACGACGCCGATCAGCATGGCGAAGGCGTAGTGATAGAGATACCCGGTTTGCAGCGCCGCCACCCGCCGCGCGGCGCCGAGAACGGCCTGGGAGAGGCCGTCGGGCCCGAGCCCGTCGATCAGCGTGCCGTCGCCCGTCTTCCACAGATTGCGGCCGAGAGCGAGGGCCGGACGGACAAACAGGCGGTCGTAAAGCTCGTCGAAATACCATTTGTTGAGCAGGAAGCGATAGAGACGCGGGTAACGCTCGGCGAGCGCGGCCGGCAACGACGGCGCCAAGAGATAGAGGACGCCGGCGAGCGCGATGCCTGCGCCGGCGACGACCAGCGGCGAAAGCTTGACCCACGCCGGGACGTCTTGCGCCTTGGCGAGCGCGTCGTGCGCGGGCAAAACCTTGAGGGTTTCGCCCCAAAACGAGGCCATCTTCTCCCCGACGAAGAAGTCGTAGGCGATCAGGCCGGCGAAGGCCGCGCCGGCGGCGAGCCCGAGCAGCGGCGCGATCATCACGAGCGGGGATTCGTGGACGTGGGCCATGACCTTTTCGTCGGCGCGCGGGGCGCCGTGGAAGGTCATGAACAGGAGGCGCCAGGAATAAAACGCGGTCAGAAACGCCGCGGCGATTCCGGCGGCGAAGGCGAACCGGCCCGCGGGCGTGCCCGCGGCATAGGCCGCCTCGAGCACGATATCCTTGGAATAGAATCCGGCGAACGGCGGAATCCCGGCCAGCGCCAGCGAGCCGATCCACATCAGGCCGTAGGTCACCGGCACCATCTTCCAGATGCCGCCCATGCGGCGCATGTCCTGCTCGTCCGACATGGCGTGAATCACCGAACCGGCGCCGAGGAACAGCAGCGCCTTGAAGAACGCATGGGTCATCAGGTGGAAGATGCCGGCGGCGTAGGCCGACACGCCGCAGGCGAAGAACATGTAGCCGAGCTGGCTGCAGGTCGAATAGGCGATCACCCGCTTGATGTCGTTCTGGACGCAGCCGACCGTGGCGGCGAAGATCGCGGTCGAAGCCCCGACCACGGTAACCACGATCAGCGCGGTTTCGGACAACTCGAACAGCGGCGAGAGCCGGGCGACCATGAAGATCCCGGCCGTAACCATGGTCGCGGCGTGGATCAGGGCGGAAACCGGCGTCGGCCCCTCCATCGCATCGGGCAGCCACGTGTGCAGGCCAAGCTGGGCGGATTTGCCCATCGCGCCCACGAACAACAACAGGCACGCGACCGTCAGCGCGTGGAATTCGCCGCCAAAAACCCGGATCGTGGCCGTCGCCTTGGCCGGCGCGGTGGCGAAGATGACGTCGAGGTTCACCGACTGGAACAGGACGAAGACGACGAAAATGCCGAGCGCGAAGCCGAAATCGCCGACACGGTTGACGACGAATGCCTTAATCGCGGCGGCGTTCGCCGACGGGCGGTCGTACCAGAACCCGATCAGAAGATAGGACGCGAGCCCGACCCCTTCCCAACCGAAGTACAATTGCACCAAGTTGTCGGCCGTCACCAACATCAGCATGAAGAAGGTGAACAAGCTGAGATACGACATGAATCGCGGCACCCCCGGATCGTGGTGCATGTAGCCGACCGAATAGACGTGGATCAGGGCGGAAACGTTGCTCACCACCAGAACCATCACCGCGGTGAGCGCGTCGAATTTCAACGCCCAGGAGATCTCCAGCGCCCCAGAATCGATCCAGGTGAACAACTCGACGGTGCGCGGCTGGCTGTCCAGCACCACGTCCTTGAAAATCGGGATCGAGAGCAGGGCGGAAAGAGCGAGCGTGCCGCAACTCGCCCATTGCGCGGAGCGGTCGATGCGATGCTTCGCTTCCTTGGTTCCGGCCGGCGCGAAGGCGAGCGCGCCGGCGAGAACGGCGCCGAGCAGCGGCAGGAAAATCGCGGCCGCGTACATCCGTGCCCTACCCCTTCATCATGTTGATGTCTTCGACCGCGATCGAGCCGCGATTGCGGAAGAACGCGACCAGGATGGCCAGCCCGATCGCGGCCTCGGCCGCGGCGACAGTCAAGACCAGCATGGCGAAAACCTGGCCGGTGAGGTCGCCGAGCGCGGCCGAGAACGCCACAAAGTTGATGTTGACCGCGAGCATCATCAACTCGACCGACATCAGGATCACGATCACGTTCTTGCGGTTGAGAAAGATGCCGAAGATGCCGGTCGCGAACAGGATCGCGCCGACCGTGAGGTAGTGGGCAAGTCCGATCTCGAACATCAGATGCCCTTTCCCGGCTCGACCTTCTTGAGCTCGATGGTGTCCTGGGGACGGCGGGCGATCTGTTCGGCGACGTTCTGGCGGCGCACGCCTTCGCGCTTCCGGTGCGTGAGCACGATCGCCCCGATCATCGCCACCAGAAGAATCGCGCCCGCCGCCTGGAACAGATAGGCGTAATGGGTGTAAAGAACCTCCCCGAGCGCCCGGGTGTTGCTGACATCGCCCGGCCAGGGCGCCGCCGCCAAGAGCCGCGCGTCGGGCGCCGCGCGCCAACCCGCGAGCACGACCGCGAGCTCGACCAGCATCACGATCCCGACCAGCGCGCCGAGCGGCAGGTAGTTCATGAACCCCTGGCGCAGGACGACGAAGTCGATGTCCAGCATCATGACCACGAACATGAACAGCACCGCGACCGCGCCGACATAGACCACGACCAGGATCATCGCCAGGAATTCGGCCCCGGCGAGCACGAACAGGCCGGCGGCGTTGAAGAAGGCGAGAATCAGAAACAGGACCGAATGGACCGGGTTGCGCGCCGCCACGACCAAAACGGCCGCGACCACGGCGGTCAAAGCGAACATGTAGAAGGCGAGAGCCTGGATCATGGGTGCGTGGCGTCCTTCCTCATCGGTAAGGCGCGTCCGCGCGCAGCCGCTCGGCGAGTTCGGTCTCCCACCGATCGCCGTTGGCGAGCAGTTTGGCTTTGTCGTACATCAATTCTTCGCGGGTTTCGGTCGCGAACTCGAAATTCGGTCCTTCGACGATGGCGTCCACCGGGCAGGCCTCCTCGCAGAACCCGCAGTAGATGCACTTGGTCATGTCGATGTCGTAGCGGGTCGTGCGCCGGCTGCCGTCGGCGCGCGGCTCGGCCTCGATGGTGATGGCCTGGGCGGGGCAGATCGCCTCGCACAGCTTGCAGGCGATGCAACGCTCCTCGCCGGATGCGTAGCGTCGCAGCGCGTGTTCGCCGCGAAAGCGCGGGCTGAGCGGGCCTTTTTCGTAGGGGTAATTGATCGTCACCTTGGGGCGGAACATGTAGTTGAAGGTGATCGCGAGTCCCGCAAGCAACTCGCTCAACAGGACCGTGCGCACGCTTCGTTCAAAGAAGCTCATGTCGTTCTCCCCGGTCTATCTCATTCCCGGCGCGGCGCCGAACGCGACCAGCACGCCCGAGACCACCGCGACCGCAGCGAGCGAAACGGGCAGAAACACCTTCCAGCCGAGCCGCATCAACTGGTCGTAGCGATAGCGCGGGAACGCCGCCCGCACCCAAATGAACACGAACAGCAGCGCCGCGATCTTGAGGGCGAACCAGACCGGACCCGGCACCCAGGTGAACGGAGCGACGTCGAACGGCGGCAGCCATCCGCCCAGGAACAGGACCGCGGTCATGCCCGACATCAGGATCATGTTGGCGTATTCGCCGAGAAAGAAGAGCGCGAACGTCATCGCCGAATATTCGACGTTGTAGCCTCCGACCAGTTCGGCCTCGGCCTCCGGCAAGTCGAACGGGTGCCGATTGGTTTCGGCCAAGGCCGAGATGAAGAAAATCGCCGCCATCGGCAGCAGCGGCAACCAGAACCAGTTGAACATTCCGAACCGGCCCTTCTGGGCCATGACGATGTCGGTGAGGTTGAGCGAGCCGACGCACAAGAGAACGGTGATGATGACGAAGCCGATCGAGACTTCGTAGGACACCATCTGCGCCGCGGAGCGGAGGGCGCCGAGAAAGGCGTAGCGCGAGTTGCTGGCCCAGCCCGCCATCAGGATGCCGTAGACGCCGAGCGAGGATATGGCGAACAGATAAAGGATTCCGACATTGATGTCGGCCACCACCAGCCCCTCGCCGAACGGGATCACCGCCCAGGCGGCGAGCGCAAGGACGAAGGTGACGCAGGGAGCAAGGATGAACACGCCCCGGTTGGCGCCGGTCGGGATCACGGTTTCCTTGAGGAGCAGCTTGAGGCCGTCGGCGAACGGCTGCAAAAGGCCGAAGGGGCCGACCACGTTGGGGCCGCGCCGGAGCTGGATCGCCCCGATCACCTTGCGCTCGGCGTAGGTCAAATAGGCGACCGCGAACAACAGCGGCACCAGCACCGCCACGATCTTGATCGCGATCCAAACGACCGGCCAGAGATAAGCGTTCCAGATTTCGATAAAATTCTCAACCATGGGTTCCCGTCAGGCCCGAGGCATTTCCGGAAAACACCGCCGCGCATTCGGCCATGGTCGGCGAGGCCCGGCCGATGGCATCGGTGCGGTAGAAGTCGCGGACCGGCGAACGAAACGGCGCGGCGCCGACTTCGCCCGGCGCGCCGAAAGCGCCCCACGGCGCGGATTGCACGGTATCGAGCGCAGCAAAGACGGGATTGGCCGAGGCCAGTTGGGCGCGCACGTCGGCGAGCCGATCGAACGGCAGGCGCACGCCGCACGCTTCCGCCAGCGCGCGGACGATGGCCCAGTCCTCGCGCGCTTCGCCGGGCGGGAAGACGGCGCGTCGGGTGCGCTGGACGCGGCCCTCGGTGTTGACGTAGGTCGCGTCCTTTTCCGTGTAGGCGGCGCCGGGCAATATTACGTCGGCGCGCGCCGCGCCCTTGTCGCCGTGATGGCCGATATAGACGACGAACGCGGACCCGAGCCGGCCGGTGTCGATTTCATCCGCGCCGAGCAGGAACAGAATATCGATCGTGCCTTCGCCCGCGCCGGCAACGATCGCGCCCGCATCGCGCCCGTTCGGCCCCGGCACGAAACCGAGGTCGAGCCCGGCGACGCGCGCCGCGGCCGTGTGCAGGACGTTGAACCCGTTCCAGTGGCCCTCGACCTTGATGAGGCCGCAACTCTCGGCGATCTGGCGGGCGAGCGCGAGAACCGCCCCGCCGTCGGGCCGCACGAGGGGACCTTGGCCGACCACCAGCATCGGCGCCCTGGCTTTGGCGAGGGTCTTGGCGAAGGGATGCCTGGCCTCCGCCACGGCCTTGAGTTCGGCGGCGCCGGGACCGAGATGTTCGGCGCGATAGGTCAGATCCGCCGCCTCGCCGATCATGGCGACGGCGAAACCGCCCATCAGCCAGCGCTTGCGCAGCCGCGCGTTCACGATCGGCGCTTCGCGGCGCGGGTTGGTGCCGATGAGGAGACACGCATCGGCGCGCTCGATTCCGGCGATGGTGGTGTTGAACAGGTACCCGGCCCGGCAAGCCGGATCGAGCTTGGCGCCGTCCTGGCGGCAGTCGAGGTGCGGGCTGCCGAGCGTGGCGAGCCACGTTTTCAGCGCGAACATCGATTCGGCGTCGGCGAGATCGCCGGCGATGGCCGCGACGCGGTCGGGCTTGGCCGACTTCAGGCGCTGGGCCACGGCGGCGAACGCCTCCGGCCAGGTCGCGGGCTCGAGCTTGCCCGAGCGCCGCACCCAGGGCTGGTCGAGGCGACGATGCCGGAGTCCGTCGCACGCGAATCGAGTCTTGTCGGAAATCCATTCTTCGTTCACGTCCTCGTTGAGGCGCGGCAGGACGCGCAGCACCGTCGGCCCGCGCGAATCGACCCGGATGTTGCTGCCGACCGCGTCCAGCACGTCGACCGATTCCGTCTTGCGCAGCTCCCACGAGAGGCAGGCGAAGGCATACGGGGCCGAGGTCAGCGCGCCCACCGGGCAGAGATCGATCAGGTTGCCGCTGAGTTCGGAATTCAGCGCCTTTTCGACGTACATGCCGACTTCCATGTTCTCGCCCCGGCCGGTCGCGCCGAGATCGGGCACGCCCGCGATTTCGGTCGCGAAGCGGATGCAGCGCGTGCAATGGATGCAGCGCGTCATCACCGTCTTGATCAGCGGGCCCCAATACTTGTCCTTCACCGCCCGGCGGCTCTCCCGATAGCGGCCGCGGTCGAAGCCGTAGAGCAACGCCTGGTCCTGGAGGTCGCATTCGCCGCCCTGATCGCAAATCGGACAATCGAGCGGATGGTTGATGAGCAGAAGCTCCATCACCCCCTGGCGGGTTTTGTGAATCTCGGGGGTATCGGTGCGGATGACCATGCCGTCGGCGGCCGGCATGGCGCAGGAGGCGATCGGTTTCGGCGACTTCTCCATGTGCACCAGACACATGCGGCAGTTGCCGGCAATGGAAAGGCGTTCGTGGTAGCAGAAGCGGGGAATTTCGACGCCTAAGGCCTCGCACGCCTGAAGAACGGTGTGCCCGGCGGGAACCTCGATCTCGCGGCCGTTAACGGTCAGTTTCGGCATGATGGTTCGCTCTCCCCTCCCCTCACGCCGCCCGGCCCGACTTGCGGGCCTGGGCTTCGGCGATTCGGCGTTCCAACTCGGGACGGAAGTGACGCAGCAGTCCCTGCACCGGCCAGGCGGCGGCATCCGCCAGCGCGCAGATGGTGTTGCCCTCGACCTGACGGGTGACCTGTTCCAGCACGCCGATCTCCCCGGGCGAAGCGTCGCCGCGCGCCATGCGCTCCATCATCCGGGCGAGCCAGCCGGTGCCTTCGCGGCACGGCGTGCACTGGCCGCAGCTTTCATGCTTGTAGAAGCGCGACAGCCGCGCGATGGCGCGGATCACGTCGGTGGACTTGTCCATGACGATCAAAGCCCCGGTGCCGAGGCCGGACTTCACCTCGCGCAAGGAATCGAAATCCATCCGCACGGTGTCGCATATGGACTTGGGGATCAGCGGCACCGACGAGCCGCCGGGAATCACGGCGAGCAGGTTATCCCAACCGCCGCGCACGCCGCCCGCGTGCGTCTCGATCAGCTCCTTCAAGGGAATTCCCATCTCCTCCTCAACCGTGCACGGATTATTGACGTGGCCGGAGATGTTGAAGAGCTTGGTGCCGACGTTGTTGGGCCGGCCGATGGCGGAGAACCACTCGGGCCCGCGGCGCAGGATGGTTGGCGCGACTGCGATGCTTTCCGCGTTGTTGACCGTGGTCGGGCAGCCGTAGAGGCCGACATTGGCGGGAAATGGCGGTTTGAGGCGGGGTTGGCCTTTCCTGCCTTCGAGGCTTTCGATCAGCGCCGATTCCTCGCCGCAGATGTAGGCGCCGGCGCCGAGGTGGATATGGAATTCGAAGTCCCATCCCGAACCGCAAGCGTTCGGGCCGATGAGCCCGGCGGCACGGGCTTCGTCGGCGGCCTGTTGCAGCGCCTCCGCCTCGCGGAGGAATTCGCCGCGCACATAGCAGTAGCTCGCGTGCGCCCCGACGGCGAAGGAAGCGATCAGCGCGCCTTCGATCAATTTATGGGGTTCGTGACGGAGGATTTCGCGGTCCTTGCAGGTGCCGGGTTCGCCTTCGTCGGCGTTGACGACCAGAAAGTGCGGCCGGGCGCCGACTTCCTTCGGCATAAAGGACCACTTCATGCCGGTGCCGAAACCGGCGCCGCCGCGGCCGCGCAGGCCCGACCGCTTGATCGCGTCGACGATCGCCTCGCGGCCCCGGGCGAGAATCTCCTGGGTCCCGTTCCAGTCGCCGCGGGCGCGGGCGCCGGCGAGCCCGACGTCGGCGATGCCGTAGATATTCGTGAAGATGCGGTCTTTGTCCTGCAACATCGCCGGTTACTTCTTTTTGCCTTTGGGCAGGGTGTCCTTAAGCACGGTCAGGCCGTTCTTCGGCTCGCAGCTCCGGCGCCCCATTTGCGAGCCGGTCTTCGGCTTTCCGCCTTGCTTGAGGACGGCCAGCACCGCGCGGGTCGTGTCCGGGTCGAGGTCCTCGTAGTAATCGTCGTCGATCTGCATCATCGGGGCGTTGACGCAGGCGCCGAGACATTCGACCTCGCTCAGGGTGAACTGGCCGTCGGCCGAAGTCTCGCCGAAGCCGATGCCGAGGGTCCGCCGGCAGGTTTCCGCGACCACGTCCGAGCCGCGCAGCCAGCACGGCAGATTGGTGCAGACCTGGACATGGTGCCGGCCGACCGGTTTCAGGTTGTACATGGTGTAGAAGGACGCCACTTCGTAAACCCGGATCGGCGGCATCTGGAGATAATCGGCGATGTAATCCATCGCCGCTTGCGTAAGCCAGCCGCCGCCTTGACGCTGGGCGATATCCAACAGCGGCATGACCGCGCTCGCCTGCCGGCCGGCGGGATACTTGACGATGATCGCTTCCGCCCGCCGGAGGTTCTCGGGGTCGAAGGCGAAGGGCGCGCCGCTCATCGGTCGATCTCCCCGAAAACGATATCGATGGAGCCGATGTTGGCGACCACGTCGGCGAGCATGTGCCCGCGCGAAAGAAATTCCAGCGCCTGCAGGTGAGCGAATCCGGGCGCGCGGATCTTGCACCGGTACGGGCGGTTGGTGCCGTCGGAAACGAGGTAAACGCCGAACTCGCCCTTGGGCGCCTCGACCACGGTGTAAGTCTCGCCGGCGGGAACGTGATAGCCCTCGGTGTAGAGCTTGAAGTGATGGATCAAGTCCTCCATCGAACCCTTCATGTCGCCGCGCGGCGGGGGCGAAATCTTACGGTCGTCGGTCATGACCCGGCCCGGGGGCATCCGTTCCAGGCATTGGCGGATGATCTTCACGCTTTCGCGCATCTCGTACATCCGGATGAGATAGCGGTCGTAACAGTCGCCGTTCTTGCCGACCGGCACGTCGAAATCCATCTCGGCGTAAGCGTCGTAGGGCTGCGCCTTGCGCAAATCCCAGGCGAACCCGCAGGCGCGCAAATTCGGGCCGGAAAAGCCCCAGTCGAGGGCGTCCTCGGGACCGATGCGGCCGATGTTCACGGTGCGCTGCTTGAAAATGCGATTCTCGGTCAGCAGCGTCTCGCAGTCGTCAATCGCCTTGGGGAATCGCTCGTTCCAGGCGTGGATGTCCTCCACCAGCCCGACGGGGAGATCGCGCGCCACGCCGCCGGGGCGGAAATAGGCCATGTGCAGGCGCGCGCCGGACGCGCGCTCGCAGAATTCCATCAACCGCTCGCGCTCCTCGAACATCCACAGCATCGGCGTCATCGCGCCCACGTCCATGGCGTAGGAGCAGACGTTGAGGATGTGGTTGAGGATGCGACCGATCTCGGCGTACAAAACGCGGATATACTTGCCACGCGGCGGCGGCGAAATACCGAGCAGCTTTTCCACCGCCAGCGCGAACGCATGTTCCTGGTTCTGCGGCGCGACGTAGTCGAGGCGATCAAAGTACGGCACCGCCTGGAGATAGCTCTTGTACTCGATCAGCTTTTCGGTCCCGCGGTGCAGGAGGCCGATGTGAGGGTCGGCGCGCTCGATCACTTCGCCGTCCATCTCCAGCACGAGGCGCAGCACGCCGTGCGCCGCGGGGTGTTGCGGGCCGAAGTTGAGGTTGAAATTGCGGATGCGGGTTTCGGCCATGAACGGGCGTTAGCTCTTGGTCGCCTTCTCGTCGCCGGGCAGACGCGGCGCGCCTTCCCAAGGGCTCAGGAAATCGAAGGTGCGGAATTCCTGGGTGAGTTTGACCGGCTCGTAGACCACGCGTTTCTGCTCGTCGTCGTAGCGGACCTCGACGTAGCCGGTGAGCGGGAAATCCTTGCGCAGGGGGTGACCGTCGAAGCCGTAATCGGTGAGGATCCGGCGCAGATCGGGGTGGTCGGCGAACACGATGCCATACATGTCCCACGCTTCGCGTTCCCACCACGCGGCACTGGAAAAAATACCGGCGGCGGAAGGGACCGGCGATGTTTCGTCGGTTTCCAGCTTGACTCGAGCGCGCACGTTATGCACGAGGCTGAGAAGGTTATAAACGACATCGAAACGCTTCTCGCGTCCCGGATAGTCCACGCCGCAGACGTCCATCAGTTGCTTGAACTGGCAATTGGCGTCGTCACGCAGGAATTTCAGGACCTTGAGCACGGCGTCGCGGTGAACGGTGAACGCGAGCTCGTCGTGCGCCGTCGTCGCGTCGAGAATCTCGTTGGGCAGGGCGGCCGTGACGTACTCGCCAAGGTCCTTGAGAGCCAGGTCCATCGCCTTCACTCTCCCGCCGGCGGCTAGCGCCAGAGCGTTCCCGTTCTGCGGATTTTCTTTTGCAGCTGCAGGATGCCGTAGACCAGCGCCTCCGCGGTCGGCGGACATCCCGGCACGTACACGTCCACCGGCACGACGCGGTCGCAGCCGCGCACGACCGAATAGGAATAGTGGTAATAACCGCCGCCGTTGGCGCAGGATCCCATCGAGATCACCCAGCGCGGTTCGGCCATCTGGTCGTAGACCCGGCGAAACGCGGGGGCCATTTTGTTGGTCAGCGTTCCGGCGACGATGATGACGTCGGACTGGCGCGGGCTTCCCCGCGGGACCACGCCGAAACGATCCAGGTCGTAACGGCTCATGTAGGCGTGGATCATCTCCACCGCGCAGCAGGCGAGACCGAAGGTCATCGGCCAAAGCGACCCGGTCCGCGCCCAATTGACGAGGCGGTCCACGTTGGCGAGCACGAAGCCCTTGTCGGTAAGCTCGCCAATGACGCGCTCCAGGGCGGGATCCTGGGTGACACCCGGCGGAATTGCCGCTGGCGGCGATACGATCACTCCCATTCCAGCGCCCCTTTCCGCCATTCGTAGATAAATCCGACCGTAAGAACGGCGAGGAAGATCATCATCGACCAGAAACCGAAGAGCCCGATCTTGCCGAGCGCCACCGCCCATGGGAACAGAAAGGCGACCTCGAGATCGAAGATGATGAAGAGAATAGCGACCAGATAGAAGCGGACGTCGAACTTGTGGCGAGCGTTGTTGAAGGCGTCGAAGCCGCATTCGTAGGCGGCGGCCTTTTCCGCATCGGGCCGCTGGCGGGCGACGATGAGCGAGGCCAAGACCGCGATACCCGCGATCGCGACGGCGATGCCGAGAAAAATCAGGATCGGCAGGTAATTGGCGAGCAGCGAGTCCATTCCAGCTCCCATTTTCGCAGGGGCCGGCAGGCGCCCGCCCTTGCCCCTCGAAGGGTTTATTGCCGTACCCGCCGGCAGCCACAGTCTAGGCGAGCCGCGAAGCCGCTTCAATGGCGACGGGGTGCGCGCAACCCTTTACCTGATAATGGGAATCAGGCGCGGAGCGTAGACGCAGTAACCGGACAGTACAAAGTAGGGTGAACGGGGATATGGCGGGAGTGACGGGACTCGAACCCGCGGCCTCCGCCGTGACAGGGCGGCGCTCTAAACCAACTGAGCTACACCCCCGATGCGTGGACAAGCACCCCCGCGCGGGAGGGCCTCGATGTAATCCACCACCCCCGGCAAGTCAAGGAATGGGGTGCGCATACGGCTGTCGCCGGCGCCGACGCGGCACGGGCCGTCAAGTGGTAGGCGGTGACGGGCTCGAACCGCCGCCCTCCTCGGTGTAAACGAGGCGCTCTACCAACTGAGCTAACCGCCCGAACGTCCGCGGTTCCCAACCGCCCGCCGCCGTCATCGGGAAGGGACGGGACAGGTCAGTTTACGGCGTCTTTGAGCGCCTTGGCCGCACGGAACTTGGGGTTCTTGGAAGCCGGGATTTGAATGGCTTCCCCGGTTCTCGGATTGCGGCCCATGCTCGCCGCCCGCTTGGTGACGACGAAGGCCCCAAACCCGGCCAGACGTACTTCCTCCCCTTTGCTCAGGGATTTGGTGATGGTGGCAATGACGCTGTCCACCACCCGTCCCGAATCGGCCTTGGTCAGTCCCGCAGAATTTGTAAGCGCTTCGATCAGGTCTTCCTTGTTCATCGCAGTCCCCTTCCGCTGAATTGCGGCGCGCTCGCCCGGCTAGGGCCGGGATGGGTCGCCGCAGTCGGCCTTGGAGCAAAATCTTAAGGGGTGTTTTTCGAGCCGGTCAACGCCGAACGGGCCGAATCGCGCGGATTTCCGGGTTGTTCACAGACCGGCCGGAAATTCCAGCCGGCCGCGGTGCGACGAATTCAAACGAGCGGGGGGGGCATGAACGGTGTGGAGCGGCGCGGAATGGCCCGCAGGTCTCTCGCCGCCCGCATCGATTTATCTCATATCCCCAATGGGTTATCGAACTTCCAACGCCCCTTCCGCGCGCGTCTGGGGTATCCGTGCGCCCTTGCCTGCGATGGCGTAGCGAAACCCTCAGGGTCGAAACCCGCGGGTTTGGAGCGGAGAATTCTTTTTCAGCCGGCTAGTGCGTAATCACCCCGCCCACGTCGTCTTCCTCCCCCTTCTCGCCGGCGACAGAGCGGGAATCGGCCTCGGCCGATTCGTCCCACTCGATCGGGGTCAACGGCCGGACCAGGGCCCGGGATAGCACTTCGTCCACAGTCGCCACCGGCACGATCGCGAGGCCGCGCTTGACGTTGTCCGGGATTTCATCGAGGTCCTTCTCGTTCTCCTTCGGGATGACCACGGTCTTGAGCCCGCCGCGGAGCGCCGCGAGCAGCTTCTCCTTCAGGCCGCCGATGGGCAGCACCCGGCCGCGTAACGTGATCTCGCCGGTCATGGCGAGATCACGATGGACCGGAATTCCGGTGAGCACCGACACGATCGAGGTGACCATGGCGACTCCGGCCGAAGGCCCGTCCTTGGGCGTGGCGCCTTCGGGGACGTGGACGTGGATGTCGCGCTTGGTGAAGATGGTGGGAACGATCCCGAACTGAACCGCGCGTGACTGGACGAAGGACTTGGCGGCCTGGATCGATTCCTGCATGACATCGCCGAGCTTGCCGGTGATGGTCATGCGCCCCTTGCCCGGCACCATGACCGACTCGATCGAGAGAATCTCGCCGCCAACCTCGGTCCACGCCAGCCCGGTGGTCACGC
>MIAC01000149.1:0-715 GCA_001830475.1 Rhodospirillales bacterium RIFCSPLOWO2_12_FULL_67_15 | reverse complement strand
CCGGCGTACTTGCCGAGGCTCTTGCTGGTGAGGTGAACGGCTTTGCGCTTGCTCTCCTTGTCGGAGACGAGCTCCTTGACCGCCTTGCGGATAAGGTTGGCAAGCTCGCGCTCGAGGTTGCGCACGCCGGCCTCGCGGGTGTAGTAGCGAATCACGTCGCGCAGCGCCGGTTCCGAGATGGTCCACTCTTCGGCCTTGAGGCCGTGCGCCCCGATCTGTTTCGGGATCAGGTGGCGCTTGGCGATTTCGACCTTCTCGTCCTCGGTGTAGCCGGCGAGCCGGATGGTTTCCATCCGATCGAGCAGCGCCGGCGGCATGTTGAGGGTGTTCGCCGTCGTCACGAACATGACGTCGGAGAGGTCGTAATCCACCTCCAAATAGTGGTCGTTGAAGGAGCAGTTCTGCTCCGGGTCGAGCACCTCGAGCAGAGCCGAGGCCGGATCGCCGCGCCAGTCGTGGCCCATCTTGTCCACCTCGTCGAGGAGGAAAAGCGGGTTCGACGTCTTGGCCTTCTTCATGCCCTGGATGACCTTACCCGGCATGGAGCCGATGTAGGTGCGCCGATGGCCGCGGATTTCGGCTTCGTCGCGCACGCCGCCCAGCGACATGCGGACGAAATTACGTCCCGTCGCGCGGGCCACCGACTTGCCGAGCGAGGTTTTGCCCACGCCGGGCGCGCCGACCAGGCATAGAATCGGCCCCTTCATTTTTTGCG
>MIAC01000148.1:19422-19806 GCA_001830475.1 Rhodospirillales bacterium RIFCSPLOWO2_12_FULL_67_15 | reverse complement strand
GTGCTTGAGCAGGTTCAGGCGGCGCTTGCGCTCGTCCCAATCGTACATCAGGTTTTATTGTAGCTATAATAAAACCAGGGCGCAAGCGGAAATAAATCGAGCCGCCCCCGAGAACGACCCCTGTATTTTCGACAGGGGGTTTCTCTTGTAGGGCTGTCGAAAATACAGTATGTTTCCGCTGTGCTCGGCGAGGCGGCCATGCCCACGCTCAAGAACTTCGGCGGGTTCCGGATCATGATGTTCATCGACGACCACAATCCGCCCCACGTCCACGTCGTCACCCCCGACCGGGAGGCGAAGATCGCCCTTGGCGACGGCCGCGTGCTTGCCGGAGACGTGCCCCCGAAGGTGCTGCGCCGGGCCCGCGCCTGGATCGCCGGCCGC
>MIAC01000148.1:18709-19359 GCA_001830475.1 Rhodospirillales bacterium RIFCSPLOWO2_12_FULL_67_15 | reverse complement strand
GCCCGTCCGACCTGCCCGCCGTCAAGGCCGTCAAGGCGACGGCCACGCCCTTCGGGCTTCGCGTCACCTTCAAGGGCGGCCGGACCGCCGCAGTGGACATGACTGGCGTCGTTCATCGCGTCAGGGCCTTTGCGCCGCTCCGCGACCCGGAACGGTTCCGCCGGGTCGCCGTGATTCCTTATGGCCCTGGCGTCGGGATTACCTGGGGCGACGATCTCGACTATTCGGCCGAGGCGCTGGCCGCCCTCGCCGACCTCCAGGCGCCGTTCGCGGCCGCCGAGCTGCGCGCTTGGCAGGAATCCCTCGGCCTCTCCAACCGCCAAGCCGCCGACGTGCTCGGGCTTTCGGTCGAGACCGTCAACAAGTACCGTGCCGGCGCGAGAATCCCGGACGTGGTCGCGCTCGCCTGCCGGGCGGTCGAACGCAACCCGGCGCTGGTCTCGGCGCGCTTCCGCCCGCGCCCGCCCGGCCGGCCGCCTAAAACGAAATCCGCCGCGTGAACGCGCGCGTTCGAGATGCGCGGACGCTGCACGCCGGGGAGGAAGCCATGCGCTACGAGCTCTACTACTGGCCGTCGATCCAGGGGCGCGGCGAGTTCGTGCGTCTGGCGCTGGAAGAAGCCGGCGCCGATTACGTCGACGTCGCCAGAG
>MIAC01000148.1:0-18692 GCA_001830475.1 Rhodospirillales bacterium RIFCSPLOWO2_12_FULL_67_15 | reverse complement strand
CGCCCTGCTCCGCCTTCTCGACGGCGCGAAGATTCCCAGGCCGCCGTTCGCGCCGCCGTTTCTGAAAGCCGGCCGGCTCGTCATCGCCCAAACCGCGAACATCCTGATGTATCTCGGCGCCCGGCACGGGCTCGCGCCCGCGAGCGAAGCCGGGAAATTGTGGGCGCACCAGTTGCAACTCACCATCGCCGACCTGATCCAGGAAGTTCACGACACCCACCATCCGATCTCGGGCAACCTTTATTACGAGGACCAGCGCCGGGAAGCGCGGCTTCGCGCCGCCGATTTCCTGAAAGCGCGCGCGCCCAAATATCTCGGTTATTTCGAGCGAATCCTGGCCCGGAATCCGGCATCCGGGCATCTGGCCGGGGCGCGGCCGACCTACCCCGATCTCTCGCTGTTCCAGGTCGTTTCGGGCCTGCGCTACGCCTTCCCCAACGCCATGGCGCGGCTCGAGAAAAAGCTTCCGCGCACCGTCGCCCTGCACCGGGCCGTCGCGGCGCGCCCGCGCGTCGCCGCTTATCTCGCCTCGGACCGCCGGATTCCGTTCAACCAGGAAGGCATTTTCCGCCACTATGCGGAGCTCGATGGAAAACCTTAGCCGCCGCGCGGTTCTGGCCGCGCTCGCGGGCCTCGGCGCGTCCGCATCTCTCGGCGCCGCGGCCAATGCCGCGCCGGGGCCGATGCTGAAACGGGCGATCCCCAAGACCGGCGAGGAGATCCCGGCGATCGGCATGGGCTCGTGGATCACCTTCAACGTCGGCGCCGACCCGGCGCTCCGCGATGCCCGCGCGAAGGTCCTGCAAGCCTTCTTCGACCGGGGCGGGGGCCTGATTGATTCATCGCCGATGTACGGCTCGTCCGAGGAGGTCATCGGCGACGGCCTGAAGCGCATCGCCAACGCGAACACCCTCTTTTCCGCGACCAAGGTGTGGATCTGGGGTCAGGCGCGCGGCATCCGGCAGATGGAGAATTCGCGCCGGCTGTGGGGCCTCGAGCGGTTCGACCTGATGCAAATCCACAACCTGCTCGATTGGGAGAGCCACCTCGAGACCCTGCTCGCGCACAAGGCCCAAGGCCGCATCCGCTACGTCGGCATAACCACCTCCCACGGCGAGCGGCACGAGGCGATGGCGAAAACGATGGCGGCGCAGCCGCTCGACTTCGTCCAGTTCACCTACAACATCCTCGATCGCGAGGCGGAACGGCGCCTGTTGCCGCTCGCGGCCGAGCGCCGGCTCGCGGTAATCGTCAACCGGCCTTTCCGCCAGGGGGATTTGTTCGACCGGTTCGCGCGCCGGCCGTTCCCTGAGTGGGCGGCCGAGTTCGACTGCGCCAACTGGGCGCAGTTCTTCCTCAAGTTCGTCGTCTCCCACCCGGCCGTCACCTGCGCGATCCCCGCGACCACGCGCGCGGACCACATGGCGGAGAACATGGGCGCGCTTCGCGGCCGGCTGCCAGATGCGAAGACGCGCGCGCGGATGATCCGCCACGTGGAGGGTTTGTAGCCGAAAATGTCGCCGCTCCGGTTGCTGTCCTTCTCCCCGGAAGCCTTTTTTTCCGTCTTCGAGCAGTACAACCGGGCGATCGGACCGGCGCCGGTCGTCGCCTACGCGCTCGGGCTCGCCGTTCTCGCGCTGGTCTTCCGGCCGGTTCCGGGAGCGGGAAGAATCGTCGCCGCGATCCTCGGCGTCATGTGGGCGTGGAACGGCGTCGCCTACCACCTGATGCACTTCGCCCAGATCAACTTCATGGCCCCGATCTTCGCCGCGTTCTTCGTCGTCCAGGGATTGCTCTTCGCCTGGACCGGGGTGGTCCGGGGAAAAATCGCCTTCCGCTTCCGCCCCGATCCCGTCGGCTGGACGGGGTTGGGCCTCGCGGTCTTCGCCCTGGCGGTTTATCCCCTCCTGGGCGCGCTCGCGGGCCACGGCTGGCCGCGCGCGGCGATGTTCGGGGTTTCACCCTGTCCGACGACGATCTTCACCCTCGGCCTGCTGCTGACGATCGAGGGCCGGACGCCGTTGCATCTGGTCGCGATCCCGGTGCTCTGGTCGCTCGTCGCCGGCACGGCGGTTTGGCTGCTCGACGTCCCCGAAGACCTGGCACTTCCCCTCGCCGGGCTCGTCGCGCTCGGGCTCGTTTTCCGGAAGAACCGGCAGACCCGGAGCCGGCCGCGCCCCGGTAGGGGCGCAACATGAATATGCGCGGCGGGATTCGCCGCCGCGCTCCGGAGTTCGCGGCGGCGGCCCGAACAACGCCCCCTAGTTCGAGGGAGCGGGTCGCTCCGCGATCATGAAGGCACGCACCATTATGACGATGAGAATCACGAAGACCACGAAGGCGGGGAGGACGCCGACGACCCACGGCATATTCAGCCAATACACCGTGCAGGTGTAGCCGAGGGTGTAAAACGATACGAGGGAGACGTAGAAAAAGGTCTTGGCGTGGCCCTGGAGCGTGGTCGACTTGTTCCACATCCAGACGCTGGCGCCGATCAGAACGGGCCAGCCAATACCGAACGCGATAAACGCGAAGACGTTTTGCATGTGCTGCTCCTTTGGCGATTTCCCATGCCACGAGTGGTTCGCGGTCGGACTCCCAAACAATTTCCGTCATTCGCGAAGTCAACGCGCGGCAGAGGTACAATATTACCTTATAACGAAGCGGTATATGGATATTACTTTCAACAACGCGGCCGCGCCGCCGGGCGTATCCGCGGCGGCGGGCGCCTGTTAGAATCGCGCCATGGCCGATTCCCCTTTGCCGCGCTCGCCGTTAGCGGCGAACTTCGATTTCGCCGAAGCGGCCCCCATCCGGCCGATCGCGCCGGAGGAACTCGCGCGGACCCTCGCCGCCCACGAGCGCTATGTCGAATCCGCGCAGCGGTCGGGAAAGCGGGCCAATCTCGACTCCGCCGATCTCGCCGGCAAAATCTTCGCCGGCATGAAGCTGCGGCGCATCCGCCTCTGCCGGGCGAATCTGACCGAATCGGATTTCGCCGGCGCCGATCTCCGGCGCGCGCTCCTGATCGGGGCGACGCTGAAGCGCGGGTGTCTCGCCGCCGCCGACCTGACGCGCGGGCGGCTCGGAGGAATCAACATGGCCGGCGCCGATTGCGCGGGCGTCCGCCTCGCCGAAGCTGACGTCGAGTTCGGGATTCTCGCCAACGCCGACTTGCGCGACGCCGATTGCCGCGACGCCGACATGAGCGGCGCGGTTCTCGATGGCGCCGACTTGCGCGGGGCGGATTTGCGCCGGACCAACCTGCGCGGCGCGTCGTTCCAAAAGACCCGTCTTGGCGGCGCGGACCTGCGCGAGGCCCGCATGGGCGGCGCGATCTTCGCCCACACCTCCTTCGCCGGTGCCGATCTTCGCGGCGCCTATCTGCGGGCGGCGAAGTTCCGCCGCGTCGATCTGTCGGGCGCCGATCTCCGGGGCGCGCAGGGACTGACCCGGGAGCAGATCGACAACGCTATCCGGGACGCGAATACGCGGCTGCCCCCCGGCTTGAGCGCGGAGATGGAAGATGGCGAATGACGATCAGGTGGTTTTGCTGACGCGGGGAGCCCGGCCGTGGAACGCTTGGCGGGCGGAACGGACGGCGGCGGTGGACCTTTCCGGCGGCGCGCTGCGCGGCCTCGACCTGACGGAAGCCGATCTTTCCGGCGCCGACCTCAGCGGCGCCGACCTGCGCGGCGCCAATCTCGGCGGCGCCAATCTCGCCGGCGCGCGGCTCGCGGGCGCCAATCTGTTCAAGACCAGGTTGGACGGTGCCGATCTGAGCGCGGCCGATCTCCGCGGCGCGCGGTTTCTGCACTGCGCCCAACTCGAAGCCGCGCGCAATTGGCAGGCGGCCTCCCGCGACGACGAGCTGGCGTGCGGAGCGGCGATTCCGAACCGTTGTTATCGCGGCGGCGCCATGCGCGGATCGATTGTCCTAGCTCTCGCCTTCGCGGCCGCCGCTTGCCAATCGCAAATCCCGCACGGGACAGGTCCGATAACGATTCAACCGAACGTGCAGTTGTCGTTGCAACGATACCTCGACCACCAGGTTCCGATCGTATTCCTGGTCAACGCCGACGGCTCGATCTCCTACAGCAGGTACTGCCCGCACCTTCGCTGCGAACCGGATCCCTTATATATGTTAGCGGAGATAAGATGCGCGGAGCGCGCGGGAAAGCCCTGCAAGATATTCGCCGAAGGTCGAACGATCGCATGGCAGGGGCCGGTCGCGTACGCGTCCTTGGGCGAGGGGCCCGTCGCCGGCGCGACCGTCGACTGGGGCGAGATCGGCACGCTCCACGGCTTGAAGATCGACGGCCTCGCCTCGGGAGCCGGGACCTTTTCGGGAAAAATCCGGGATAGCGCTTGCGCCGGCGCGATCGACGTCCGGTCGAAGTCGTGGCGGCTCGAATGCGGAAGCGACCTGCGCGCGGCGGCGGGCGAATCCCCGCCGCCATCATCAAATCGCCGCGAGGATTCGCTCGCGGCGGCGGGCTCGCTTTCCAAGGCGGGCTCCGGCCAATGGGCCGGCTTCGGGTGGAGCGACCGGGATCTGCCGGTCCGCCTCTTCGTCACCTTGGATATCGCGCTTGGCCGCGGATCGGGCGCTCCCGGCGCGACGGCGGCGGCGTTTCCGAATCTGCCGCCGACGTTCGAGGAGCCCGCGCCACCGCGGATCGAGAACGGTAGGAAGATCAATCGAGAATGAACGTGATTTCCATCGTCACCCGGTACTCGACGATCTTGCCGTTGGCGACCTTGGCCTTCTCGGTCAGGACCTCGAGGCCGGTGATGCCGTGGAGCGTCTTGGCGGCGCGCTTGAGGCCCTCGGCGACGGCGTCCTGGAATCCCTTGTTCGAGGCGGCGGTGATCTTGGTGACGCGAGCGACGGCCATGGCATCCTCCCTTGTTGGCGGTTTTGACTTCAGCGCGCGGTGGTGATGTAGTCGCGGAGCACGTTGGCCTCCAGCTCCGCGTTCTCGAGGCGGCTTTTGACCACGTCGCCGATGCTGATCATGCCGGCGAGCCGGCCGCCCTCCATCACCGGCAGATGGCGGGTCCGGCCCTGGGTCATCTTGATCATCACCTCCTTGATGCTTTCCGAGGGCGCGCAGGTCAGCACCCGTTTCGTCATCACCTCGCGGACCTGCATCGCGAGCAGTTCGGACCCGTGCGCGGACAGCCCATGGACGATGTCGCGCTCGGTGATGATGCCTTCGGGGCGGATCCCGTCGGTGCTCACCACCATGGCGCCGACCTTCTCGAGCTTGATTCGCCTGATGAACGTGGAAATGGCCTCCTCGGGCCGGACCGTGAGGACGCGCGTCCCCTTCGCCTTCAGGATGTCGCTGACTTGCATGGCCTCGGCCTCCCCGAGTTCGGTCCCGCACCGGCTCTCGATGCAAGAGGGGCCCCAGGATACAGGAATTCGCGGACTTTTGCGCGGGTCGCGAGGCCGTTATTTCCGCTCCGCGCCCTTCGCCGCCAATTCCGCGATGAAGGGCGGAAGCTCGAACGCGCCGACGTGAATCCCGGGGGTGTAATAGCGGGTCTTGAACCCGGCCGCCTTGAAGCGGCGTTCCAGGACGCGGCGCGAAACGCGGCGAAGCCCGGGTGCGTCGCTCGCCCAGGCGAGCGTCATCATTCCGCCGATGTAGGTCGGCACGACCAGATAATAGAACGTCACGTCCTTGAAGATGCCGCCGAGGCGGCGCCGCGTGGTGACGACCTCCTCGGGCTGGAAGAAGGGCACTCCGTTCTGGGTCACGATCAGGCCGCCCTTTTTCAGGATGCGCCGGCAGTTGCGGTAGAACTCGTCGGTGAACAGAACCTCGCCCGGCCCGATCGGGTCGGTCGAATCGACCAGGATCGCGTCGAATTTGCGCTTCGCTTTGCGCACGTAGTCGATGCCGTCGCCGATGATGACCTCGGCGCGGGGGTCCTTGAACGCGCCGCCGTTCAGGCCGGGCATGTGGCGGGTGCATTCCTCGACCACGTCGCCGTCGATCTCCACCATCACCGCCCGGCGCACGCTTCGATGGCGGAGCGATTCGCGCAGGATGCCGCCGTCGCCGGCGCCGATGATGAGCAGATCGCGGACCCGCCCGTGCGCGAACAGGGGAAGATGCGTCATCATCTCGTGGTAGACGAACTCGTCCGCTTCGGTCGTCTGGATGATGCCGTCGAGCGCGAGTACCCGGCCGAAATGCCGGGTCTCGAAGATGACCAGTTCCTGGAAGGGGGTTCGTTTTGCGACGATCGTCCGGACGACTTCGAACCGCTGCCCGTAACCCTTCTTGGTGAAGTGGGTGTGCAGCCGTTCTTGGTACCAGCCGGACCCGCCCGCAGGCGGGGAACGGCGCTTCACGGAGTCAGGCCGCGCTTGTGTTCCGTCAACTGGACGCTTCCGGCGCGGAAGGCCTCGCGCAGGACCGGGATCGAGAGGTAGGCGTCGCACTTGCCGCACATGAAGATGTCGATCGCGGCGTAGTGGCGTTCCGGCCAGGTGTGGATGCTGATGTGCGATTCGGCCAGGACCACGACGCCCGACACCCCGCCGCTGGGCGCGAAATGATGGATGTGGGTGTGGAGCACGGTGGCGGAGGCCGCGCGCGCGGCGCGCTCGAGCACGGCGGCGATGAACTTCGGGTCGTCGAGGCGGCTCGCCTGCCACAGATCGAGAATGAGGTGGGTGCCGGCGAACTTCACGCCGTCCCGCTCGACGAAGTAGTCGTTTTTATTCTCGACCACCGGATAGACCGGCTTGGGCTTCGTCGTGGCGCTTGGGCCACGCGCAAGCCCGCCGGCGGATTTGGCTGAAACGAATTTCGTCTCCGGGACGATCTTGGCGACCGCGCTCTTCGGCATCTCGTAACCCTCGCTCGATCCAGAGAAGCGAGCCTGAAAACCAGGCAATTATTCGCTAATAAGTCCATTGCGTTCGCGATGCAAGCGATTTTAGAACCCGCGGACGTTTTTTGCCGCGCGGCCCAAGTCGGTAAACAAAGTTAACGCGATTCAGTTGATGCCGGAGAGCCCCTGCTCGCGCAGTCGCTCCTTGTAGGCGGAGAGGAACGTCTGGAAGCCCTGGACTTCCTTGACCTCGGCGGGGACGTCGGCGCGGCCCACGCCCATCAGCGCCGACTGGCCGGCGATCAACTCGAAGCCCTGGGCAAGCTCGGATCGGGCCATGGCTTCGCCGTACTCGGCCCGGAGCCGCGCGACCCCGCGCTCGTTGCCGGCGAGCGTCAAGGCGACCGCCAGGTTGAAGACGTAGCCGGCCTGGGCCTTGGTGAGCGGCCGGCGCGGCTCGGCCTTGGCCTCGCGGAGCACCCGTTGCAGCCCCTGGACGGTCCGCTCCCAGTCCTGGGCTTCCCAATAGACCTCGGCCTTCAGGAGCTCGCCATCGAGACTCTTGTCGTCCTTGAGGGCGGCGAGCGCCGCCGCCCCGTCGCCTTTGGCCATCAAGGCTTTGGCGCGGAGATGCAAGCGTTGCGCCGCGAGATCGGGGGGCAGGTCGGGCTCGTCGGTCAGGCGGAGCGCGCCCAGCGCCTCGTCGGGCTTGCGGTCCAGGAGATAGACCAGGGCGAGCTGGTTTCCGATCCGGGTCCTCTCCACCCCCTTCAAGCGGAATTCGACCTGGCCCCGCAGCAATTCGGCGGCGCGGTCGAGGAGGTCGACCTTGGTCAGCCGGTCGGCGAGCTTGCGGATCATCTCGTCGCCGCGGCCGCCGACCGGGGTCAGCTCGCGGAACTCCTCGAACAGCGCGATCGCCGAGACCGGCGACAGCTTGTCGGCTTCGTCCTCCAGGAACAGGCTGGTGAAGGCGTCCGCCATCTGCAGGGTCACCTCGGGCGCGCGGGCGTGCTCGCGGAAATTGGTGGCGGCCTGGCGCAGCGTCCGGAGCCCTTCGCGGTAGTCTTCCGCCTCGAGATAGAGGGTGCCGAGACGGCGGAGATGCGCGAACTCCATATCGTCGCCGCGCCACGCGTAGCGAAGGTTTTCCAGCGCCTCGATCGCCTCGATCCGGTCGATCTGCTCGAGCTTGAGCCTCAACTCGATGCGGTCGCGGGTGGCGCGGAAGCTGGCCAGGCGGTCGGGCCCCTTGCCCACCGCCTCCCATTTCTCCAGCGCCTTGTCGAAATCGCCGGTGAGCTCGAAGATTCGGCCTTCCAGGTAATCGACGTGGGCCCGCTGCGGGGGCGTCGGCCCCGCCGCCAGCAACGATTCCAGGTAGAAGACCGCGACCTTGAAATCGCCGAGATCGACGGCGGTTTCGGCGACGATCAGGCCGAGCGGCAGGGCGAGCGCGCGGGGATAGAAGCGGATGATCGACCCGACGCGGCGCAGCTCGCGCGCGGCGTAGGCCCGGTCGCCCGAAATCGCCTCGACGACGGAGCGCCAGAACAGGCCCTCGTCCAGACCATCGAGGTTCTTGTCGGCGAAATCCTCCCGCGCCTCGGCGATTCGTCCCATCAGGAACCGGGTCCCGCCGCGGATCAGGCGGAATTCGGCGCTGTTCGCGACCTCCGCCCGTTCCGCCACCGCCGCCTCGATGACCCCGATCGCCTCGGCGGCGAACCCGTTGGTGAAGAAAAACCGGATCAGATCCAGCCGCGCGCGCTCGCGCGCCTCGCCCGGTTTGGCCTGCGCGATATCGAGTTGCAGCCGCTGGCGGCGCGGGACGAAGCTCGCTTGGTCCGCTATCCGCCACTTGTCGAGATCGAGCACGCGCGACAGCGGCCGGTTCAGGCCGAACACGATCTGGGCCTCGGCTTCGGGCGGGACTTCGGACAAGGCGAGACCGTCGGGGCTCGTGATCTCCACGCCCTGAGGAACGGCCCGGACCTGAAGATTGTCGATGCGGGGCCGGACGGCCACGCCCTGGCCGGTCGGGAGCAGAGCGAAATGGGCGAACTCGTAGGGGTACGCCATCCCGTAGGACGCGGGCAGGGTCGGCACGACTATCAGGTTGTCGCCGGCCTCGGGATCGGTGACGGCGAACACCGTCGTCGCTTCCGACACCGGGACCAAAACCCGGCCGCGCCGCGTTTGCGGCTGGACGTTGACGTCGAGGCGATTGGCCGCCTCGACCGGCTGGCGATAGAATTCGAGCAGCCAGCTCAGGCCGTCGCGCCGGGGCACGGGATTGATCCCGGCGACCGCATCCAGGCGCAGGATGGTGGCGCCTTCGTGGGGAATTTGACTGACCGCGCGCACCACGTTTCCGCCGGCGTCGCGCAAGCGATCGAGATCGGGCTTGCTTGGGCGGTCGAACACCACCCACAGCGCGCCGGCGCGGCGGAATACGGCAAGTCCGGCCGGCCTATCCCAGTCGAACCGGAGCGTCACCCCGGCCGGGGGGCCGGTCGCCTCCGAGCGGGCGGCGCCGGCCGCCTGGGAAGGCGCCTCGTGTTCGCGGATCACCACCTCGGGCGCGCCCGGAACCAGCGACACCGGCTTGCCCCCGGGGGTCTCCGCCGGAGGCGGCGCGGGTTGAGCGCGGGCCGCAGGCGCGGGCGGTTGGGCGCGGGCCGCCGGCGCAGCAGGGGGCTCCGTCCGGGGAGCGGCCTGGGCGGCCGGGCGCGATGGCAGCGCATCGGCGGGCCTGGCCGCCGGGCGCGCAGGCGCCAAAACCCCAAGACCCGGCGGCGAATCGAGCGCCCGGCCTTTCGTTTGGGCGGCCTCAGCCGCCGGAGCTTCGGCGAAAGAGGGCGAAGGAAGGTCGGCCGCGAGAATATCCACGACCACGCGGGTGCCGGCGAGGAAATGGTTGACCACCGCGCCGGGCGCGATGGCCAGCGTCAGGACCGACGATGCCGGCGAAGATTCGGCCGAGGCCGCGAGCACGCGCGGAGGCGGATTGGTGGCGATTCGGCCCAATTCGAGGCTCGCCGGGCGGTCGAAAAACAGCGTCAGCGTATCGCCCTGGCGATCGAGGGCGTAGGCCACCGGGGCCTGCCAGTCGATCACCAGGCGCGTCTTGTCGGAGTGAATCCCGGCGCGCACGCGCACCCGTTCGGCGATCGAAGCCGGGGCCGCGGGGGCCGGGGGCTCCTTCGCGGCTTGCGCCCGGTCTTTCGTTTGGGCGGCTTCCGCCGCCGGGCGCGCAGGCGCCTTGTCGAGGAGATCGACCACCACCGCCGAGTCGTTGCGGAACGTCCGGAGGCCGAAGTCGCCGGCGAGCGCGAACGACACCGACCGGCCGTCCGCGCCGGGCGCGGCGTCCTTGAGGTAGCGCCGCAGAATCCGAAGCGCCTGGGCGTAGTCCGCCTCGATCTCGCGCTCGAAGGCGACCACCAGCCGGCCGCCCTGGATTTCCGCCCGGTACGGGACCGGCTGGCTCCAGGCGAAGACGATTCGGCCGTAATCGGGATGGGAGCCGACGCGAATCGGAACCGCATCGGCGAACGCCGACCCGAGGGCGGCCGGCGCCAGCACGGCCCCGAGCGCGGCGCGGACCAGCACTTTCCGCGCGGTTCCCGTCCAAGCTCTGGTGCGTGCGTCGCTCGCCATGCGAATCGTTTGTCCCTCTTTCCCGCCGGGCGCGCAAGCGCCGGGCGCGCAGGCGCCAAAACCCCAAGACCCGGCGGCACCGTTCGCGCCCGGTCTCTTGTTTGGGCGGCCTGCGCCGCCGGGCACGGACCAACGTGCGCCGCGCGGCCGATTCCGGCCGCCGCCCGTCCTTTTCCTCGCGCCGCTCCTATCGGCCGGGGCCGAAAAGCAGCGCGTCTATTTCTTCCTGGGTTTTGGCGGCGGACTTGAGTTGCGGCCCATGGAGAAGATCCGCATCGGTGATGAGCTTCTTCGCCCCGCCGTCCGTGGTTTTTGCTTTGGCTAGGCCTGCGGTCTTGGCCGGGCGCGCGTCAACATCGGGGCCGAAGGCCGCGACCATGGCGTCCACCCGCTCCTCGATCTGCTTCAAGGCTTTGACCACCTTGGTGATGCGCTGGCCGGTGATGTCCTGGAAGCCGCAGGCTTCGTAGATTTTAGTCGTGACGTCCATCAACTGGGCGCTGGCGTCGCCCGTGAGCGTCCCCATGACCTTATCGATCGTCTCGGTCGCATCCATGATGTCGTTGGTGGCGACCGCGGTCGCCTCGATGATGGCGTCGAGTTCGTCGGTGGCGGTCGGGATGAATTCCTTCTTCACCTCGTCGGTTCTGACCGCGACGATTCCGGAGCGGGCGGCGTGGATGAAATCGGAGAGCCGCCGGATTTCGGCGCGCAGCTTTCGGCTGCGGGCGGAGATCCGGGTCCCGGCCGCGAGAATGTCGTCGACGACGGCGACCGCGTCCTTGGCCGGAACCGTGCCGTCGCGTCGGGAACGGAGTCTGGAAATGCGGGTGCGCAGTTCCGCGGCGCGGACGCGGGCGCCGGCGCCGCCGGATGCTTTTTGTTTTTTCTTCCCTCGAGCCATCAAAATTCGCCGAGCACGCTCACCAGCTTGGCTCTCAGAGTCTCCGAGTTGAAAGGCTTGACGATGTAATTCGACACGCCCGCTTCCTTGGCGGTGATCACGTTTTCGGATTTGCTTTCCGCCGTGATCATGATGAAGGGAATGCTTTTGAGCGCGGGGTCGGCGCGCACTTCGCGCAGCAACTGGATGCCGGTCATCGGCTCCATGTTCCAGTCCGAGATGACCAAGCCGAATTTTTCCTTGCGCAGCAGCGCGAGCGCGGTCGAGCCGTCCTTGGCTTCCTCGACGTTGAGGAACTCAAGCTGTTTCAGAAGGTTGCGCAGAATCCTGAGCATGGTCTGGTAGTCGTCCACGATCAGGACCTTCATGTTTTTGTCGACCGCCATTTTCAGCCCTCTGCTGCCGGAAGGGAACGTTCACGCCGGTTCATTTTCCAAACTCTCCCGCACGCGTTCTTGCCGCCCCGGCTCGAATCGAGAACCCGTCAATGGCCGCGCTCCCGGCTTCCTCGCGCGTCCCCTTGAAGAAATTACATGGGGATGGGAATCAGTTTATTCCATGCATGGCTTAAGGCAACCCCCTCCGCGAAGGCCGGCGTGCGCTTTTTCATGGGGAAAAACCCGTATCCGCCGAGACCACTCGTGGGCGGCTAGCCGCCGGCGCCGAGACCGCCCTCGGGAAGCTGGCGCAGGCGCGAAAGCTCCACCGTCACCTCGCGCGCTTTCTGGGGGTTCATGGACGCAAGGATCGGCGCGAGACGGCGGCTGTTGATCCGCTCCACCACCATCAGCAGCACGTCCATCTCCAGTTCCTCGAAGATCTTCGCCGCTTCCTTCGGCTTCATGCTCTCGTAGATTTTCACCAGGCTCGCGACTTTCTTTTCCTGCTGGTCGTCGTAGGCCGCGAGCAGCCGCTCGATGGTGGCCTGGAGGTTCTTCATCTCCTCCACTTTCTTGTCGATCCGCGTTTCGGCCGCCTTGAGGATGGCGCCGCGGACCTCGATCTCCTGTTCGCGCTTCTCGACCCGGTCGCGCCGCTCGGCGAGTTGCTGAAGGAGGTCCATTTCGGCTTGGGTGAGCAGCGCCGGATCGTCGCCGAGCTTGCGCATGGGCCGGCCCCGGGTCGCGTCGCGCGGCCGGGCCGCGGCTTCGCCCTCGGCCGGGCCTTCCGCCTCGGCGTCCGCCACTGGCGGCACCACAAGCGTGGCCCCGGCCGGCGGCGGCGACGGCGGAGCCTGCTGCTGGGCGGTCGCGTCCGCGACGCTCACGCCTTCGAGAATATCGACGATGTCGCGCCAGACGTCGCCGGCCCGAACCGTCAAGAGCAGCGCGGCGAAAAAAATGGTGACGGGAAGAAAGCGGAAGCGGGGGAGGAATTTCATGTGGATCTCGGCTCGTTAGGGGCGGTGCGGCCTCTCAGCCCGCGGAACGGATGGCTTTGAGCAACTCCCGCTCGGCTTCCGAACGGGGTTCGATGCCGTCCTCGAATTCCGAGGCGCCCGGAGCCGCCGCCGGCGCCGGACCGAAGGGCGTCTTGGGGCGCGCGGAACGGATCGCACCCTCGAGACGGTCGGCGGTGGAGTTGGCCCGGTCGATCAGGAAGGCGAGATCGTCGCGCAGCCCTTGCGCCTTGTTGACCCGCTCGTGCAGCGTCTCGGCCCCGGTCTTGACGCGGCCGATGCTGTCCTCGGCCTTGAGCGTGGCCTGGGCGAAGGTGGCGGCGAGCCGCTCCAGTTCCGTCTTGTTGCGCCGGAGCGCGGTCAGCTTCCGGTTCAGCACGACCGCGTAGCCGATGGTCACGGCGAGAAACGCGATCAGCACCACGTCCAGGATCAAGGTGAAGTTCACGGCCTTACCCTTTCTGTTTCTCGATGCGCCCTTCGATGCAAATCGCGATCTTGTTGCCCCGCCGGCCCATGCGGCCGGTGTACATCGGCACTTTTCCGCATTCCAGCTCGACCAGCGAATCGGGCGTCGCGTTGAGCAGGATTTGCGAGCCGACCTTGAATTTGAAAACATCGCTCAACATCATGGTTTGTCGATCGACCACCACCTCCAGATCGACGTCGGTGCGCCAGAGTTCCTCGGCCAGGTGCGTCTCCCAAATCGAGTCGCGGCCGAATTTTTCGCCCATGAACATCTGCAGCAGGAGTTCGCGCACCGGCTCCAGCGTGGCGTAGGGCAGCAGCAATTCGAGCCGGCCGCCGCGGTCCTCCATGTCGATGCGCAGGCGCGCGACGATGGCCGCGTTCGACGGGCGCGAGATGGTGGCGAAGCGCGGGTTCGTCTCCAGCCGCTCGAAGCGGAAGCTGACCGGGCTCAACGGCTCGAACGCCGACGACAGATCGCCGAGCATGACGTGGATCATGCGCTCGACGAGCGAGCGCTCGATGGTGGTGTAAGGGCGGCCCTCGATGCGCATCGCCGCGGTGCCGCGCCGCCCACCCAGCAGCACGTCCACGATCGAGTAGATGAGCGACGAATCGACCGTCATCAGGCCGTAGTTGTCCCATTCCTCCGCCTTGAAAACGCCGAGCATGGCCGGCAGCGGGATCGAATTGAGATAATCGCCGAAGCGGATCGAGGCAATGTTGTCGAGCGAAACCTCGACGTTGTCGGAGGTGAAGTTGCGCAAGGAGGTGGACATCAGGCGCACGAGCCGGTCGAAGACGACTTCCAGCATCGGAAGCCGTTCGTAAGACACCATGCCGCTCGAGAGGATCGCCTGGATCCCGGCCTTTTCCGAGACATCCTGTTGTTCGTCGTCGAACCCAAGCAGGCTGTCGATTTCGTCTTGGTTGAGGACGCGGGTGGATTCGCGGCCCGCCGGCCCGGCGGCCGCGCCGCCGCCGCCGCCCGCGACCATGGCTTCCCATTCGGCGGCGAGATCGTCCTGATTGTCGCCCCCGCCACCGCCCTCGGGCTTGGCGCCGCCCTCGGGCTTGGCGCCGCCTTGCTGGGCAACTTGGTCGGTCGCGTCGTCGCCTGGAGCCATTGTCCCTAATCCTTGTCCGCGAGCTTGCGCTCGGGCTTCTTTTTTCGCCGCCGGCTACTGGATCAAGATTTCCTTGAACAAGACGTCGTTGACCTGCGCAGGGGCGGCGGCGGTGTTGACCCGGAGCAGCATCTCCTCGCGCAGCCGGTACATGCCGATGGAGCCCCTCAGATCTTCGATCCTCAGCTCGCGCAGATAGACCTGGAAGTTGTCGATGATGCGCGGCATCAGCTTTTCGACCATCGGGACGTGTTCCTTTTTCTCCACTTCCAGCGTCACTTTCATTTTGATGAACGTGGACCGCCGGCCGCCGGTGTTCAGATTCACGAGCAGTTCGGGCAGGTCCATGAACACCGTCTCCTTCCCCTGGATGCCCGCTTCGGCCGGCGCGCGCTCCTTGCCGGTGAGCTTGCTGATCAGGGGGTCCATGTACCCCAGGAAATACGCCCCCGCGACCCCGCCAACCACCAGGAACACCGCCACAGCGATTACGATCAGGAGCCGCTTGCGCCCGGCGGGCGATGCCCCGGTTTCTTCTTCGCCCTCCGCGCTCCATTCTTGGTCCTGGGGCGGTTCTTCGTCTTCGTCGCGTTCCGCCATCGCTCGCTCGCTCGCGGGCGGTCAACCGCCCCTCTCCTCGGCCTCGACCCTCGGACCTGGATGCCGATGGTAAGGGCGATTGGTTAACAAAAGGTTGAAGGCCGCAAGCGAAGGCCCCCTTCACGGGCTTTCGCCGGCCTAACGGCATAAAACACAAACAGGAAATATGGCTACACCTTTGTTAACCATAGCCGAAAAATCGGCCCTTCGCCACCCGCGCGCCCGCCGATGATCGTGCCCCGGGGGTCCGCCAGGCACTGACGGGCTTGGGCAAATTCTTCCCCCGGCGTTTGGACGAAAACGCTCCCCGCTTCGGGAATTCAGCCCCCGATCATCCGCATCCATCTGAATTCAAACGATAAACGTACTTGGCATGACCCGTGCATAATTCGGGTGCGGTCGCGTTTGACCCACGGCTCAACAACAACCGCCGGGGTCCGAGGCGCGGCCGGAGAGCGAGCCCGCATACGGGTGCGGGTTGGTCGAGTGAACGGAAGACGCCGCGCTTGGGCATGCGAATCCCGCCGCGGCTGAAAGGGAACTTGAAGTCATGGAAACCACGTCGCTGATCTCGCTGTCGCGCCAGACCGGCCTGCGCCGGCAACTGGAGGTGGTCGCCAACAATCTCGCCAACATGAACACCGTCGGGTTCAAGGGCGAGAATATGATGTTCGTCGACCATTTCGTCCGCAGTTCCGGCGGCGAGAATCCCTTCCCGCAGAAACTCCATTTCGTCCGCGACGTCGCCACCTTCCGCGATACGACCGAAGGGGAGATCACCCAGACCAACAACGTCCTTGACGTCGCGATCGCCGGGCCCGGGTACTTCGCCGTCCAGACCCCGGACGGCGAGCGTTACACCCGCAACGGCCGGTTCCAGCTCGACCAGTCCGGCCAGCTCGTGACCCAGGAGGGCTTCGCCGTTCTCACCGAAGGCGGGCCGATCGTGCTGGGGCCCAGGGACACTACGGTCAACATTGCGCGCGACGGCACGGTCGCGAGCGAAACCGGACAGCTCGGCAAGCTCAGGGTCGTGACCTTCGACAACGAGGCGGCCCTGCGTCAGGTCGGCAACACCCTGTTCCGATCCGACGAGGCGCCCCGCACCGGCGACAAGCCGACCGTCGTCCAGGGCGCGCTCGAAGCCTCGAACGTCCAGCCGATCGTCGAGATCACGCGGATGATCGAGGTGCAGCGGTCTTACGAATCGCTCGCGCGCTTCATCGACCGCGAGGACGAACGCATCCGGAATGTGATCCGCGACCTCGGCCAGCTCGCCTGAGGCCCCGGCCGCCGAACCGAACCAGGACAACGACAAGAGAAGGAACACCGCCATGAGATCCCTGAGCATCGCCGCCACCGGCATGTTGGCGCAGCAACGCAACGTCGAGGTCGTCTCCAACAACCTCGCCAATATGAACACCACGGCGTACATGCGCCGGCGCACCGAATTCCAGGACCTGCTCTACCAGAATCTGCGCCGGGTCGGCACCGCCTCGTCGGACGCCGGCACCGTCGTGCCTTCGGGCGTGCAGCTCGGCCTCGGCGTCAAGCTCGCCGCGGTCTACCGCATCCACGAACAAGGAAACCTGACCGCGACCGACAACACCTTCGACCTCGCCGTCCAGGGTCGCGGCTATTTCCGGGTGCAGTTGCCGACCGGGGAAACCGCCTATACCCGCGACGGCACCTTCCAGCTCGACGCCACCGGGAAAGTCGTGAACCACGACGGCTATACCGTGCTGCCGACGATCACCGTCCCCAACACCGCCGTCGACGTCACCGTCAACCAGAGCGGCCAGGTGCTGGTCAAGCTGCAAGGGCAGGTGACGCTCAGCAACGTCGGGCAGCTTCAGGTCGCCATCTTCCCCAACGAGGCGGGCCTGAATTCGATCGGCGGCAACCTCTATCTGGAATCGCCGGCTTCGGGCGCGCCCGTCGCCGGCAACCCGGCGAGCACGGGCTTCGGCTCGATCCTGCAGGGCTTCCTCGAGACCTCCAACGTCAATCCGGTGGAAGAAATTTCCAACCTGATCTCGGCGCAGCGCGCCTACGAAATGAACTCCAAGGTCATCAAGGCCTCGGACGACATGATGGGCACGCTCTCGCAATTGCGCTGACGCGAAAGGCCGGTCGGTCATGATCCGCAACACCATCGCCCTCGCGCTTGCCGCCGGGTTTGTCTTCGCCGCCGCTTCGGCCGCGGCCGGCGGCGAAAGCCGCCCAAACAAGGAATCGGGGGTGAAAATCGCCGCCGGGCCCTCGAGTATGAACGCCTTCGAACCCCGAAGCATCACGCTCGCCGGATCGGGCGTCACGGTCAACGAGCCGCTCGTGCGCCTCGGCGACGTCTTCGCCGGCGCCGACGCCAAGACCGCGGCGAACGCCGTCGCCTATGCGCCGCCGCCGGGCAAGCGCCTGGTGCTGGACGCCCAATGGCTGACCCGCACCGCCCGCCGCCACAACCTCGTCTGGCAGCCGGCCGGCCCCAACGAGCACGTCGTCGTCCAGCGCCAGAGCTTCGTCGTCGGTCGCGAGGACGTGGAAAGACGGGTGCGCGCCCTGCTCGCCGAACGCCTGCCCGGCACCGACCTCGCGGTCGAGCTGTTCAACGCCAACTTCCGCCTCCACGCCGCCGGCGACGCGAACGACACCTTCGCTCTCGAGGACCTCTCCTTCGACGCGGTCACGCGCCGGTTCGAGGCCATCGTCGCCGCGCCCGCCGGATCGACGATGGCGTATCGCGCGCGCGTCAGCGGCCGCGTGCACAAGATGTTCGCCGTGCCGGTGCCGAAGCGCCCGATTTCCAAGGGCGAGATCCTGCGCGCCGACGATATCGAGGCCGTGCGGCTGAAGATGGACCAGGTGCCGGCCGACATCGCCGTCGAGCGCGACGCGCTCGTCGGCAAGGCGGCGGTGCGCGGCCTGCGCGCGGGTCATCCGGTTTTCGCGCGCGATGTCGAGCGGCCCGTGCTGGTGCCCAAGGATTCCCTCGTCACCCTGATCCTGCAGGCGACCCACATGCGCCTCACCGTCCGCGGCAAGGCGCTCGACGCGGGCAGCCAGGGCGACGTCATCCGCGTCGTCAACGAGCAAAGCAAGCAGGTGGTGGAGGGCACGGTCGTCGCCGCCGGCCAGGCCGCGGTCAAGCCCTTCGGCGCCTTCGCCGAAGCCCGCCCGGCCACGAACTGATCCTCCGTCAGCCCGCGCGATCGTTCCAGGAGTACGCCCCATGACCCCCAACCGATCCTTCTCCCGCCAGCGGCCGTGGACGAGCGTGATCGCGCTCGCCCTCGTCACCACGGCGCTCACCGGCTGCAACGTGCTCACGCGCCTCTCGGAAGTGGGCGGCGGGCCCAAGCCCTCGCAAATCGCCAATCCGACGGTCCAGCCGGGTTACAAGCCGGTCAACATGCCGATGCCGGCGGCCCAGCCCGCCGAAATCAATCCCAATTCGCTCTGGCGCGCGGGCGCGCGGGCCTTCTTCAAGGATATCCGCGCCAAGGCGGTCGGCGACATCATCACCGTCAAGGTCTCGATCGCCGATTCGGGCAAGCTCGAAAACAAGACCGAGCGCGAGCGCGGCGACAGCGAAACCGCCGCCGTGCCCAATTTCCTCGGTCTCGAGCTGGAATACGCCAAGAAGCTGCCGCAGGGGATCGATGCGTCCAAGTTC
>MIAC01000147.1:2999-5619 GCA_001830475.1 Rhodospirillales bacterium RIFCSPLOWO2_12_FULL_67_15 | reverse complement strand
GCGACGCTGATCGGCCTCGGGCTGAGGCGCTTGCATCGCTCCCGCGAATTGACGAACACGCCTTCGGTGCAGGGGATGATCAATAAGGTCAGACACCTGCTGAAGGTGGAATCGGTGAGCTAAAGGACCACGACCATGAAGTTGAACGAAATTCGCGACCGCCCCGGCGCCGTCCATGTGCGCAAGCGCATCGGCCGCGGCATCGGCTCAGGGACCGGCAAGACCGGCGGCCGCGGCGGCAAGGGCCAGACCGCGCGCAGCGGCGTCTCCCTGCTCTCCTTCGAGGGCGGCCAGATGCCGCTCTATCGCCGCCTGCCCAAGCGCGGCTTCAATAATCCTTTCCGCCGCGAGTTGGTCGAGGTCAATCTCGGCCAGGTGCAGCGGGCGATCGACGCCGGCCGCCTGCCGACCGGTGAGGTCGTGGATGGCCCGGCGATGATCGCCGCCGGCCTGATCCGCCGCGAACGCGACGGCGTCAAGCTGCTCGCCAAGGGGGAGCTGAAGGCTTCGGTCCGCTTCGCCGTGACCGCGGCTTCCAAAAGCGCGCTCGCCCAGGTGACCAAGGCCGGTGGCGAAATCCGGCTTCCCGCGCCCAAGCCCGAACGCCCGACCCGCGGCCGCAAGCTCAAGCGCCTCGCGGCCGAGGCCCAGGCCAAGGACGACAGGGCCAAGGCCGCGGTCAGGGCCGGGGAGAAGGCGAAAGCCAAGGCCGAAGCCAAGGACGAAACCAAGTTGACGGGCAAAGCTAAAGCCGAAGCCAAGGCCGAAGCCATGATCAAGGCCAAAAAGGCCGATAAGGCCGACAAAGGCTAAGCGCAAGACGTCGCGTCAACGGAGTTACGGAATCGAACGATGGCATCCGCCGCGGAACAACTCGCCGCCAATCTCAACTTCGGGGCGTTCGCCAAGGCGACCGATCTGAAGAAACGGATGTGGTTCACGCTCGGCGCCCTCGTCGTCTACCGGTTCGGCACCTACATTCCGCTGCCGGGGATCGACCCGGTGGTGATGCAGGACATCTTCCGCCAGAACGCCGGCGGCATCCTCGGCATGATCGACATGTTCGCCGGCGGCGCGCTCGGGCGGATGACGATCTTCGCGCTCAACATCATGCCCTACATCTCGGCGGCGATCATCATGCAGCTGATGACCGCGATTTCGCCCCAGATCGAGGCGCTCAAGAAGGAGGGCGAGGCGGGGCGGAAGAAGATCAATCAGTACACCCGCTACCTGACCGTCTTGATCACGGCGGTGCAGGCCTACGGCGTCGCCTCCGGCCTGGAGGGGATGCAATCGAGCGTCGGCACGGCGGTGGCCGATCCCGGATTCTTTTTCCGTTTTTCGGCGGTGGTGACGCTGACCGGCGGCACCCTGTTCCTGATGTGGCTCGGCGAGCAGATCACCGCCCGCGGCATCGGCAACGGCATCTCGCTGATTATCTTCAGCGGGATCGTCGCCAATCTGCCGCAGGCGCTGGCCGGGACCCTGGAATTGGGCCGGACCGGAGCGCTGTCGACCGCAGTGATCGTCTTCTTCCTGGCGATGGCGATCGCCGTCGTCTTCTTCATCGTCTTCGTCGAGCGGGCGCAGCGCCGCATCATCGTCCAGTATCCCAAGCGGCAGATGGGCAACAAGCTGTTCGGCGGCGAAAGCTCGCATCTTCCGCTCAAGATCAACACCTCGGGCGTGATTCCGCCGATCTTCGCCAGTTCGATCCTGCTCATGCCGCTCACGCTGATCAGCTTCCAGGCCGGGCAGGGGCCGGAATGGCTGAACACGGTCGCCGCCTATCTCGGTCATGGCCAGCCGCTCTATCTCTTCATCTACGCCGCGCTGATTGCCTTCTTCGCCTTCTTCTACACCGCGGTGGTCTTCAACCCGGTCGAGACCGCCGACAACCTGAAGAAGTACGGCGGCTTCGTTCCCGGCATCCGCCCCGGCGTCAACACGTCCGAATATCTCGATCGGATCCTGACCCGGCTCACCGTTCTCGGCGCGGGCTACCTGGTGGCGGTGTCGCTGCTGCCGGAATTCCTGATCGCCCGGTATTCGGTGCCGTTCTATTTCGGCGGCACCAGCCTTCTGATCGTGGTCACGGTGACGCTCGACACGGTCGGGCAGATCCAGTCCCACCTGCTCGCCCACCAGTACGAGGGGCTGATCAAGAAAGCCAAACTGCGAGGGAAGAAATAACGATGTTGAACCTCATTCTGCTGGGGCCGCCGGGGGCCGGCAAGGGCACCCAGGCCAAGCTCGTCCAGGACAAATACCGGATCGTGCAGCTGTCCACCGGCGACATGCTCCGCGCCGAGGTCGCCGCCGGGACCGAATCCGGCAAGAAGGCCAAGCAGATCATGGACGCGGGCGGACTCGTTCCCGACGACTTGATCGTGAAGATGATCGCCAGCCGGATCGCCAAGCCCGACTGCGCGAACGGGTTCATCCTCGACGGGTTTCCCCGCACCATCCCGCAGGCCGAGGCGCTCGACGCCATGCTCAAGGATGCGGGCCTCAAGATCGACCACGTCGTCGAGATGCGGGTCGACGACGAGGCCATGGTGAGCCGCATCACCGGGCGCTACACCTGCGCCAAGTGCGGCGCGGGCTACCACGACACCCT
>MIAC01000147.1:0-2954 GCA_001830475.1 Rhodospirillales bacterium RIFCSPLOWO2_12_FULL_67_15 | reverse complement strand
GGAATTCACCCGCCGCGCCGACGACAACGCGGAAACGGTCCGCTCCCGGCTCAAGGCCTACCACGCCCAGACCGCCCCGATCGCCCAGTACTACCTGAAAAAGGGCAACCTCAAGGGGGTGGACGGCATGGCTCCGATCCCGGAAGTCGCCCGCCAGATCGCGGCGATTCTCGGCTGATAGGCCGGGCTGGGAATGGTTGACTTGCAAGAAAGCGTGCGTATAATCGCGCCTCCCCCAGTCCCGGCGGACGGGATTATACTTTATTTTCAGCAGCTTAAGGAGCACAGGCCGTGGCGCGCATCGCTGGCGTGAACATTCCGACCGCGAAAAGGGTCGAAATCGCGCTCACCTATATTTATGGCATCGGCCCGGTGCTGGCGCGGAAGGTCTGCACCGAGGTCGGCGTCCCCGCCGCGCGGCGGGTCAATCAGTTGACCGAAGAGGAAGTCCTCCGCATCCGCGAGGTCATCGACCGCGACCACAAGGTCGAGGGAGATTTGCGCCGCGAAACGGCGATGAACATCAAGCGCCTGATGGACCTCGGCTGCTACCGGGGCTTGCGCCACCGCCGCGGCCTGCCGGTGCGCGGCCAGCGCACCCACACCAACGCGCGCACGCGCAAAGGTCCGGTCCGGATGGCGATCGCCGGCAAAAAGAGAGTCGCGAAAGCTTGACCCCGGTTCGACCCGAGAGCGTCAGTTCAGGAACGTCGTAAGGAACGATCATGGCCAAACCCGCCGCGTCCACCGCCGAAGCCAAGCCGGCGCCGCGCACCCGCCGCAAGGAACGCAAGAACATCATTGCCGGCGTGGCGCACGTCAACGCCAGCTTCAACAACACGATGATCACCATCGCCGACGCCCAGGGCAACACCATCGCCTGGGCTTCCGCCGGCAGTTCGGGGTTCAAGGGCTCGCGCAAGTCCACGCCTTACGCCGCCCAGGTCGCCGGCGAGAACGCCGGCCGCAAGGCGCTCGAACACGGGATGAAAACCCTCGAAGTCGAGGTCAAGGGTCCCGGCTCGGGACGCGAATCCGCGCTCCGCGCCTTGCAGGGGGTCGGCTTCACCATCACCGCCATCCGCGACGTGACGCCGATCCCGCACAACGGCTGCCGGCCGCGCAAGCGCCGGCGGGTGTAAGACCAACCGATCTTGGTGATGACCCGTGACCTCATGCAAACCGTCACCCCCGCGCAAGCGGGGGTCCAACTTGCATGAATGGCGTTAGATGGATGCCCGCTTCCGCGGGCATGACGATTTTGTTGCGGTTAAGTCGTTTCATCAGTTGAACATGAGGTCCGACCCGTGATTCAGAAAAATTGGGAAAAACTGATCAAGCCGTCCAAGCTCGACATCCACGCGAGCGCGGATCCGCAGCGTCGCGCGACCATCGTCGCCGAGCCGCTCGAGCGCGGCTTCGGTTTGACGCTCGGCAACGCGCTCCGCAGGGTTCTCTTGTCGTCGTTGCAAGGCGCGGCGGTCACCTCGATCCAGATCGACGGCGTCCTGCACGAGTTTTCGACCGTTCCCGGGGCCCGCGAGGACGTGACCGACATCGTCCTCAATATCAAGATGCTCGCGCTCAGGATGCATGGCGACGGGCCCAAGCGCATGACGCTCCGCGCCGAGGGGCCGTGCGAGGTCACCGCCGGAATGATCTCGGCCGGCGCCGATATCGAGATTTTCAACCCCGAGCTCGTGCTGTGCACGCTCGACACGAAGGCGGCGCTCAACATGGAGCTGATGGTGGAATTGGGCAAAGGCTACGTTCCCGCCACCCAGAGCCGGCCCGAGGATTCGCCGATCGGCCGGATTCCGGTGGACGCGGTGTTCTCGCCGGTGCGCAAGGTGGCGTACAAGGTGGATGCCACCCGCCACGGCCAGTACACCGACTACGACAAGCTGACCCTCGACGTCACCACCAACGGCACCGTCACGCCCGAGGACGCGGTGGCGCTGGCGGCGCGGATTCTCACCGACCAGATGCAGCTGTTCATCAACTTCGAGGAACCGAAGATCGCCACCGCCGAGGAAGCGCGCGAGGAACTCCCGTTCAGCCGCAACCTCTTGAAAAAGGTGGAGGAACTGGAATTGTCCGTCCGTTCCGCCAACTGCCTCAAGAACGACAACATCATCTACATCGGCGATCTGGTCCAGAAGACCGAGGCGGAAATGCTCCGCACGCCCAACTTCGGCCGCAAGTCGCTGAACGAGATCAAGGAAGTGCTGACCCACATGGGCCTGCATCTCGGCATGCTGATCCCCAACTGGCCGCCCGAGAACATCGAGGAACTGGCCAAGAAGCTGGAAGAGCCCTATTGAGGGTTTGTGAATGTTTCGTCACCCCCGCGAAAGCGGGGGTCCATGTTCTTGAAAAAGCTGGATTCCCGCTTTCGCGGGAATGACAAGTTGAATGTTAAGGCCGTCGAAACCGGAGAACGCCCATGCGCCACGCCAACCGCGGCCGCAAGCTGAACATGAAATCGCAGCATCGTCACGCCATGCTGCGCGACATGGCGACCTCGCTCCTGCGCCATGAGCAGATCACGACCACGCTGCCCAAGGCCAAGGAGCTGAAACGCTTCGTCGAGCGGATCATCACGCTCGGCAAGCAGGGCGGCTTGCACGCGCGGCGCCAGGCGGCGGCGCTGTTGCGCGACAACGAGGTGGTGCAGAAGCTGTTCGGCCCGCTGGCGCTTCGCTACAAATCCCGCCGCGGCGGCTACACCCGCGTCCTCAAGGCCGGCTTTCGCTACGGCGATGCGGCGGCGATGGCGCTGATCGAACTGGTCGAGCGCGACACGTCCGCCAAGGGCGCCGCCGACAAGGCGCGCGCCGCCCAAGCCGCCCAGGCCGCCGCCAAGGCCGAGCCCGCCGCCGCCTGAGCGGTTTAAGATCGTTAAATTCAAGGGCAGCCCGTCTTGGCGGGCTGCCTTTTCGTTTGCGTAACGC
>MIAC01000146.1 GCA_001830475.1 Rhodospirillales bacterium RIFCSPLOWO2_12_FULL_67_15 | reverse complement strand
AATGTTGTACGGCGCCGAGAAATCCGCTCGACCCGAAGCCAATCTCGGTGTCGTCGAAGGCTTCGCCGCCCGGCTGGCGGTGCTGCCGTTCGACGACAAGGCGGCCGCGCACTACGGCCAGATCCGGGCCGAACTGGAACGCAAGGGGACCCCGATCGGTCCCTATGACCTGATGATCGCGGCGCACGCCCGGTGCGAGGGCCTGACTCTCGTCACCCACAACGTCCGGGAATTCCGGCGCGTCGCCGGGCTGCGCGTCGAGAATTGGATGTCGCCGGGTTCCCGTTCCGCCTGACGACCGGGCGGACGATCTTCTAGCCGGTCCCGGTCGGCTTGACCGGGCGGAGCGTGACCGCGAGTCGCCCCGGGGCCGAGACCTGCGCCGGCTTGGCGGGCGTCTCCGGCTTGCTTTCGGGCCCGAGCCGGATGCCGGACTTGTTCACCGGCCCGCCCCGGCTAAGACGATCGATCACGTCGTCGAGTTGTTCGAGCAGGGTGTAGTGGATGGCGAGCGTGCCGCCCGCGGCGCCGCGATGATGGATGTCCACCTTGAGGCCGATGCGCGTCGCGAGATCGCGCTCGAGCGCGCGGGTATCCGCGTCCTTGAGCGGAGCCTTTGGCCTCGAGGGTTTTTTCGCGTGCGCGCTCGCGAGCCGTTCGGCCTCGCGCACGCTCAGGCCCCGGCGCGCGATTTCGCGCGCGAGCCGGACCGGATCGGGCGCGGTCAGGAGCGCGCGCGCGTGCCCGGCGGTGAGTTCGCCCGATTGCAGCATGTCCTTGACCGCCTCGGGCAGGCCCAAGAGCCGCATCATGTTGGCGACGTGGCTCCGGCTCTTGCCCACCGTTTCGGCGAGCTTTTCCTGGGTGTGGGCGAATTCTTCCATCAGGCGTTTGTAGCCCTCGGCCTCTTCCAGCGGCGTCAGGTCCTGGCGCTGGAGGTTTTCGATCAGCGCGACTTCGAGCGCCTCGCCGTCGGAGAGGTCCTTGACGACGACGGGAACCTCGTGCAACCCCGCGAGCTGCGCCGCGCGCCAGCGCCGCTCGCCGGCGACGATTTCGTAAGCGTCGGCAACGTCGGCGACTTTGCGCGCCAGGATCGGCTGGAGGATGCCCTTGGCGGCGATCGAGCGGGCGAGGTCCTGGATCGGCGCCTCGTCCATGCGCCGGCGCGGCTGGAACCGGCTCGGGTGCAAGTGCTCGATCGGCAGCGTCCGGATGCCGCGCGCGGGCGGAGCGGCAACCGAGGGTTCGCTATCCTCGCCCAAGAGCGCGGCGAGACCGCGGCCCAGGCTTTTGCGTTTTTCCTCGGACATCGGGCTCTCAGGCGCTCAGCCGTTCTTGGTGGATGACCTCGCTCGCCAGATGCAGGTAGGCGCGCGATCCGGCGCAGGCCATATCGTAGACGATCACCGGGCGCCCGTGCGACGGCGCCTCGGAGACGCGCACGTTGCGCGGGATGACCGTTTTGTAGACTTTCTCGCCGAAGTGGCCGCGCACGTCGTTGGCGACCATGTCGGAGAGGTTGTTGCGGCGGTCGAACATGGTGAGCACGATCCCCTGGATTTCGAGGGCGGGGTTGAACGCTTTTTTCACCCGCTCGATGGTGCGCACCAGATTGCTCACGCCTTCGAGGGCGAAGAATTCGCATTGCAGCGGCACCAGCACCGCGTCCGCCGCGACCAGCGCGTTGACGGTGAGAAGCCCGAGCGCCGGCGGGCAATCGATGAAGACGTAGTCGTAGCCCGAGGACCCGCGGGCGATCATGTCCTTGAGCCGGTATTCGCGCCGCTCGACGTCCACGAGCTCGAGCTCCGCGCCGGAAAGATCGAGGCCCGAAGGCACGATATCGAGGCCCGGGATCTCGGTCGGGACGATCGCTTGCGTGAGCGGCGTTTCCTGGATCAGGACGTGGTAGGAGTTGACCGCGCGTTTCGCCTTCGCAATCCCGATCCCGGTCGAGGCGTTGCCTTGCGGGTCGAGGTCGACGATCAGCACCTTCTGGCCGATGGCGGCCAAGGCGGTCGCGAGATTGATCGCGGTGGTGGTCTTGCCGACGCCCCCTTTCTGGTTGGCGAGCGCGATGATGCGGGCGGGCCTCGGGGCTCGAGGCGAGGGGGCATCGCCGATTTGGGCATCCGGTGCGTCGGTCATGGCTTTCTCGCTATCTTTTCCAGCTTCAAGACGGCCGCATCCCTATCCGTTACGCTTGGGATACGAGTAACAATCATATTCCATCTTTTTAACGCTTTCGTCAATTCATCGCTAACTCTTTGACCTTTAAGAAAAAAACAGCACCCTGCCGGCTCCAAAACCGTCGCCGCGAGGCCGATAAGCTCCTCAAGCGGCGCTACTGCCCGCGCTGTGACGACGGCGAATTTGATGTCCGTTACGGATTCGATTCGCCGGTTGATTATGGTTACCTTCGCATCCGTTGCGCGCGCGGCCTCGGCGAGAAACGCGCATTTACGCCCATCGCTCTCGATCAGATGAACGTATCGGCCCGTCATGAGAGCAAGGATCAATCCGGGAAATCCGGCGCCGCTTCCGATATCCGCGATCTTTCCCGGAATGTCGGAAACATATGGCGCGAGCTGCGCGGAATCCAAGACATGCCGCCGCCACACGTCGGCGAGGGACGCATTCCCCACGAGATTGATCGTTTTCTGCCACTTCTCGAGCAGTTCGACGAAGTGCTCGAGTCGTTTCATCGTTTCCGGGCTCGCGCCTGTTTCGCGCGCGAAATCCTTCGCCGTCATGAATCGATAGTTTGACCGCGACTGTTTCACGTGAAACGGGATCTTGTTTAAGCCGTCAATTTTTCCGGCCGGCGCTTGACGTAGGCGAGAAGAGTCGTAAGGGCCGAAGGCGTCACCCCGGAAATGCGCGCGGCCTGGCCTAGGGTTTCCGGCTGGACGGCGGCGAGCTTTCCCCGCGCTTCGTTGGAAAGCCCTGAAATCAAGGCATATTCTAGGGTTTCAGGGAGCTTCAGGGATTCGTCGCGGCGAAAAGCCCTGATGTCGGCTTCCTGGCGGTCGAGATAGCCAGAATAGCGCGCGTCTGTTTCCACCTGTCGTGCTATTTCACCTTTTATTTCATATAGCTCCGGCCATATGGAGGCCAGGATTCCGAGGCCTATTCCGGGATAGCGCAAGAGCTCCCGCGCGGTGCGGCGGGACCCATCCATGTTGACCTCGATTCCGCGGGCCTTGAGCTCGTTCGGGGTCGCGGATAAGGAATTGAGCAACTTTCTTGCGAAATCGAGCTTTTCCGCCTTCTCCCGGAATACCATGGCCCGCTCCGGACCGACCGTGCCGGCCTCGAGTCCCTTGGGCGTGAGTCTTTGATCGGCGTTGTCCGCGCGAAGCGAAATGCGGTATTCGGCCCTGGAGGTGAACATCCGGTAGGGCTCGGCGGTGCCTTGGGTGGTCAGGTCGTCGATCATCACCCCGATATAGCCGTCCGCCCGGTCGAGGACGAAATTTGGCTCTTTCGCGCACGCGGCCAGCCCCGCGTTTATGCCGGCAACAACCCCCTGCCCTGCGGCTTCCTCATAGCCGGTCGTGCCGTTGATCTGGCCCGCCAGGAACAGCCCCCTGACTCGCCGCGTCTCCATGGTGGGTCTGAGCTCGCGCGGGTCGACGAAGTCATACTCGATGGCGTATCCGGGACGGATCATCCGTGCGAACTCCAGCCCCGGGATCGTCTTCAGGAACTCGCGCTGAACCTCTTCGGGAAGCGAGGTCGAAATCCCGTTGGGATAGACCGTGTGGTCGTCAAGCCCTTCCGGCTCGAGGAAAATCTGGTGGCGTTCCTTGTCGGCGAAGCGGACGATCTTGTCCTCGATCGAGGGGCAGTAGCGGGGGCCCAGGCTCCGGATTTTCCCGGAATACATGGGCGATCGGCCGATATTGCGGCGGATGACGGCGTGGGTTTCTGGCCCCGTCCAGGTGATGTGGCAGGGGATCTGTGGGACCTCGATTTTCCGGGTCAGGAACGAGAAGGGTTCCGGTGGGTCGTCGCCTTGCTGGACCGTAAGACCGTCCCAGCGGATGGTCCGGCCGTCGAGCCTAGGGGGCGTGCCCGTCTTGAGTCGGCCCAAGGCAAATCCGAGCCTTCGGAGCGTGAAGGCAAGCGCGACCGCGCGCAGGTCCCCGGCCCGGCCAGCCGGAATCGTCTTTTCTCCTATGTGAATCAATCCTCTAAGGAACGTCCCTGTGGTCAGAACCACGGTCCCGGTGTGGATCAAGGCTCCGCCCTCGAGCTTCACCCCGGCCACCCTTCCCTGCTCGATGACCAGGTCCTCGGCGGCGCGCTCGATGACCTCAAGGTTGTCGCAAGCCGCGATCAGCCCCTGCATCGCGCGCCGGTATAGCGCCCGGTCGGCCTGGGCGCGCGGCCCCCACACCGCCGGGCCCTTGCTCCGGTTCAGCATCCGGAACTGGATGCCGGCCTGGTCGATGGCCCGTCCCATGAGCCCGTCGAGGGCGTCCACTTCGCGCACAAGCTGGCCCTTGGCGAGCCCACCGATCGCGGGGTTGCAGGACATCTCGCCGATCCGGTCGGCGCGGTGGGTCAGAAGCGCGCAATGAGCGCCCAAGCGTGCGGCCGCCGCCGCGGCCTCGCATCCGGCGTGGCCGCCGCCGATCACCACCACGTCGAAGTTTTTGCTCGTATCCGGCATGGCCGGCAATCTATGAGCGGGCGGGAATCGAGTCAAACCGCGAGGACATTTTCTTGGTAAAGGAAAAGTAAAATTCCGCTGTTTCACGTGAAACAGATTCCGTTTTGTTCTCCTCGGGTTGGAAGACTTGGATCAGAAAAAGATTCACTTCCCGATGCAGAAATCGCGAAAGATCGCGTCGAGAATTTTTTCGACGTCGACGCCGCCGGTGATCGCCCCGAGCGCGCGCGCGGCCAGGCGAAGGTCTTCCGCCGCAAGTTCCTGGCCCTTGGCTTCAAGAGCCCGAGCAAGATTCCCGACGCAGGTTTCCAGGAGCTCCCGGTGGCGGGCCCGGGTAAGGGCGGGCCCGAGTTCCTCGGCGCTTCCGAACCGGGATTCGATTCGGCTTCGAATCTCTTGAAGCAGTTCATTTAAGCCCGCGCCGGTCTTGGCCGAAACCTTGAGGCCTGGAAAATCCACCGCCTGGGCCGCCACCAAGTCAGATTTATTAATTATTACAATATGTTGCGTGATAGAAGCTAAAGGGTTTCCGGCGATCTTTTCGGCGTCCTCCATCGTCTCGGGATCGAGGACCAGGACGGCAAGCTCCGAATCCTTCCCTTGCGCGAGCGCCCGGCGCACGCCTTCGCGCTCGATCGGGTCGCTCGATTCGCGCAAGCCGGCGGTGTCGGCGAGCACGACCCGGAAGCCACCGATATCGAGCGGCACCTCGATCACGTCGCGGGTCGTGCCGGGAATCTCCGAGACGATCGCCGCCTCGCGGCGCGCGAGCGCGTTCAAGAGCGTGGACTTGCCGACGTTGGGCGGGCCGATGATGGCGACGCGGATGCCTTCGCGCACGCGCTCGCCCCGGTTCGAATCGTCGAGGTGGTCGCGCAACGAGGCGAGCAGTTGCGCGATTTCGCTCCGCGCGGCGCCGCCGAGCCCTGCGGGAAGATCCTGGTCGGAGAAATCGATTTCCGATTCCATCAGCGCGCTCGCGCGCACGATCGCCTCGCGCCAGCTTTGGTAGAGCTCGCCGAGCGTGCCCTCCATCTGGCGAAACGCTTGCCGGCGCTGGGTTTCGGTCTCGGCCGCGACCAGATCGGCGAGGCCTTCGGCGGCGGTGAGATCGAGCTTGCCGGCTTCGAACGCGCGCCGCGTGAACTCGCCGGGCTCCGCCATGCGCAGTCCCAAACTGGAACCGAGGCCGGCGAGCGCGCGCAAGATCGCGGCCACGGTCGCGCGTCCGCCGTGAACGTGAATCTCGGCCATGTCTTCGCCGGTGTAGCTCGCAGGCTTCGGAAACCAGAGCGCGAGTCCGCGATCGAGAATCTCGCCGGTCGCGGGATCGCGGATGGCGCACAATGTCGCGCGGCGCGGCTTAGAGACGCGGCCGGTCAGCCGCGCCAACGCCTGGCCGGCGTTGGCGCCGGACAGGCGAATGATCGCGATGCCGGCGCGCCCCGGGCCCGAGGCGAGGGCATAAATGGTCGCGCCGCCGGTGCCGCCTTGATCCATGATTTTCCGCACAAACTACTATATATAGTAGTAAAAACTGGTGATTATACTAAATATTGATTTATTTGTTTTTCGCCAGGGCCGTCTCGGCCGGCATCGACAGGCGCTCGACGCGCCCGCCGCCCTGCACGTGGATCGCAAGAATTTCATCCACGTCGGCCTTGGTCCGCGCCGTGTACCAGACGCCTTCGGGATAGATCAGGATCGAAGGGCCGTGCTCGCAGCGGTCGAGGCAGCCCGCCGCGTTGATCCGGACGTCTTTGAGCCCCATCTCCTTGGCGCGTGCCTTCATGTAGGCGCGAAGCTTGACCGAGCCCTTCTCGGCGCAACTGCCGCGCGAATTGCCCGCGGGCCGCTGGTTGATGCAGCAGAAAACATGGCAGCGGTAATAAGGCGGCGGACCTGTGGGCGCGCGCACGGAAAAACCCTCGCGAATTGCGGTTACTTGCGGTCCTTGACGGATCCCATCGCCTTCGACATCTGCTCGAAGAACGAACGCTGGATCTGCTCGAGTCCCTGAATCCCCATCGGCATCCAGGTTTTCATCAGGGTTTCCGGATCCATCGCCGCCATGTTGGATTTCATGCGCTTGGTCGCTTCCGCGACCAGCTCGGCCTGGGCTGCGGTCACGTCGGGCAAACCGAAGAAGGTCCGCGCCTCCTCGGGAGTACAGTCAATCTCAATGTGGACTTTCATGGCGCCTCCGCGAGAATGGTTGCAACGGACCCGGCGAAGCCCAAAAGTAGGGGAGGACCCGCGCATAAGCAACGGGCCACGGAGAGGGAAATCCGGGTCATGAGCGAAAACGCGCTTAAGGGCGAAACCAGCCCCTATCTCCTTCAGCACAAGGACAACCCGGTCCATTGGCGCCCCTGGAGCGAGGCGGCGTTCGCCGAGGCCCGTGCCGGCAACAAACCGGTTCTGCTCTCGGTCGGCTACGCCGCCTGCCACTGGTGCCACGTCATGGCGCACGAGAGCTTCGAGGACGACGCGATCGCCAAGCTGATGAACGAACATTTCATCAGCATCAAGGTCGATCGCGAGGAACGCCCCGATTTGGACGCGGTTTATCAGGCGGCGCTGCACGCCATGGGCGAACACGGCGGCTGGCCGCTGACCATGTTCCTGACCCCCGACGGCGCGCCGTTCTGGGGCGGCACCTATTTTCCGCCCGAGTCGCGCTGGGGCCGGCCGGGATTCCCCGACGTGCTCGGGGCGATGGCGCGCATCTGGCGCGAGGAGCCCGACAAGATCGCCCACAACACCGCCGCCCTCAA
>MIAC01000145.1:7771-10413 GCA_001830475.1 Rhodospirillales bacterium RIFCSPLOWO2_12_FULL_67_15 | reverse complement strand
CGATCGAGGGCGTCGCCGGACCCGAGGCCGCCAACAACGCCGCGGTCGCGGGCGTGCTGGTGCCGCTGCTCACCTTCGGGCTGCCGACCTCGGCGACCGCCGCGATCATGCTCGCCGCCTTCCAGCAGTACGGGATCAACCCGGGGCCGTTGCTGTTCGCCAACAACGCCGGGCTGGTGTGGGGGCTGATCGCGAGCCTCTTGATCGGCAACCTGATGCTGCTGGTTCTCAACCTGCCGCTGGTCGGGATGTGGGTTCGCCTGCTCTACATCCCGCAGCCGTGGCTCCAAGGCGGGATCATCCTGTTCGCGGTGCTCGGCGTCTATGGCGCGAGCCGCGCGCTCGCCGACTTAGGCGTCCTGATCGCCGTCGGCCTGCTCGGTTTCGTCCTCAAGCGGCTCGACTATCCGCTCGCGCCGGTGGTGGTCGGGCTGATCCTAGGGCCCTTGGCCGAAGTGCAGTTCCGCCGCGCGTTGCAGATCGCCCAGGGCGATTACGGGGTGTTCCTGGAAAAGCCGATCGCGGCGGCGCTGCTCGCGCTCGCCGCGATCCTGCTGATCCTTCCGCCTCTGCTCAGGGCGGCGGCGAAACGGCGCGCGCCCCGGTAGGGGCGCATCATTTGAAGCGCGCGGGGATTCGCCCGCGCGCCTAGCTCCTGAGCCGGCGCACCAGCGACCACGCCGCCGGCAGGAGCGCGCCGCCGAGCGCGATCTTGAACGCCGAGGACAAGAGGAAGGGCGTGACCCCGACCGCGATCGACTTCGCGAAGCCGAACATCGGGATCAGCCACGCCAGGCCGAACACGAACACGACCGCGGTCGCAACGAAGTTGACCGCCGTCGCCTTGAGGAACGAACGGTCCCAGCCGCGCTCGGCAAGCCAGCCGGCGAGCCAGGCCGCGGCCACGAACCCGGCCAGATAGCCGCCGGTCGGCCCGAGCATGTAGGGAATCCCGATGCCCTTCTCGGGCGTGCCCGCGAACACCGGCAAGCCGACGGCGCCTTCGAGCACGTAAAGCGCGAGGGTGGCGAACCCGAGCCGCGCGCCGAAAGCCATGGCGATGACGACAATGGCGAGCGTCTGCATGGTCATCGGCACCGGCCAGAACGGCACCTGGATTTTGGCCGAGATCGCGATGATCGCGGTGCCGGCCAACGCCAGCAGGGCGTTGCGGACCGCGCGCCAGAGCGGGGTCGTTTCCGGCAGGACGGAAACGAGGGTGGCGGAGCGAAGGGTCATGTCGCGGCTCTCCTCTTCAAAACTTCCGCGCCGCCGGCAAGCGGGGGCGAGTATATCTCAAGACAAGGGCGATAATCGACAGCAAATATCCCGCATTGTCTCGCCGGGAGAGATTATCTAGGATGACAAATCCGGTCCTCCACGGGCCGGACGAAACGCCCGCGCGGAAGACCGACCCGAACGACAAACGCCGTCGGATTCTTCGTACCCGGGACGCAATGAACAGGGAGGAAATCATGGGATTTAGGTGGTTGACGTCGGCGTGCGCGCTCGCGCTCGCCGTCGTAATCGGCGCGAGCGCCGCCGAGGCGCAGCAGGTTCAGCACAAGTGGAGGTTGCAGACCGCCGTTCCGTCGGCGAGCATCTACTTCGAGCTCTTGAAGAAGTTCGGCGATCGCGTGGACAAGATGTCGGCTGGCCGGATCAAGATCGAGGTCCTGCCCGACGGCGCTATCGTGCCGGCGTTCGAGATCCTGGACGCGGTGGACAAGAACGTGGTCGAGGCCGGCTACGCCTGGACCCACTACTGGTCGGGCAAGCATCCGGCGGCCGGGCTGTTCAGCAACCCGATGGCCGGCGCCGGCGTCGGCATGGACCAGTTGAGCCACATCGCCTGGCTGTTCGAGGGCGGCGGATACGACCTCTACCGCAAGCTCTTCTCCGACGTGCTCAAGCTCAACGTCGAGCCGCTCATGGTCCAGCCGATGGGCCCGGACCCCTTGGGCTGGTTCAAGCGCCCGATCGCGGACACCGCCGACTTCAAGAAGCTCAAGTACCGCTCGCCCCCCGGGATCACCGGCGAAATCTTCAAGGAGATGGGGATCGCCGCGGTCGCCATGCCCGGCGGCGAGATCGTGCCGGCGGCGCAGCGCGGCACCATCGACGCCGCGGAATGGATCGGCCCGGCGGACGATCTGAATCTCGGCCTGCACACGGTCTGGAAGTTCTACTACCTGCAGGGGCTGCACCAGTCCACCGACGTGGGCGAAGTACTGATCAACAAATCGGTGTGGAACAAGCTGTCGCCCGACTTGCAGGAGATCATGCGCGCGGCGGCGATGGCCTCGATGACCGAGACCTACACCTACAACGTCTATCGCAACGCGCTCGCGATCGTGAAGTTGCGCGACGAGTTCAAGGTCCAGATCCTGGACACGCCGCGCGACTTCTTCCCCGAGTTCGTGCGCGCGACCAACGTCGTGCTCGACCGCTACGCCGGCAAGGACCCGTTCTTCAAGCAGGTCCTGGACTCGCAGCGGAAGTTCGCCCAGACGGTGGTGCCGTACTGGACGAAGATCCTCGATCTCTACTCCAACCTCGGCAACGCGGCGCTCCAGACCGGCGCCGTCGGCGGGAAGAAGTGAGATCCGCCCGCCGCTAGCGAAATAGGAACGAGGGCGCGG
>MIAC01000145.1:623-7761 GCA_001830475.1 Rhodospirillales bacterium RIFCSPLOWO2_12_FULL_67_15 | reverse complement strand
CCCGCGCCCTTTTCCTGCCGCCGATCCTGATTCTCCGTTCGGGGATAAGACCTCCGTGATCCCGAGCCTTCCCTATCCTCGGCTGCGCGCCGTCATCAAGATCATCGATACGATCAGCATCTGGTCGGGCAAGACCGTCGGCTGGCTGATCCTGCCCATGGTCGGCAGCCTGGTCTACGAGGTGATCGCGCGCTATCTCTTCAACGCGCCGACCGTGTGGGCCTACGACATGACCTACATGCTCTACGGCAGCTTCTTCATGCTCGGGGCCGCGTACACGCTTCAGCGCAAGGGCCACATCCGCACCGATATATTCTACGGCGCCTGGTCGCCGCGCCGGCAGGGGCTGACGGACGCGATCTGCTATCTCCTGTTCTTCTTTCCCGGGATGATCGTCTTTCTCGTCGTGACCTGGGATTTCTTCGCCGTCTCCTTCGGGCGCGGCGAGCGAGTGGTCACGAGCCCGTGGATGCCGATCGTCTATCCGCTCAAGGGGGCGATGTTCGCGGCCACGTTCTTGCTCATTCTCCAGGGCATCGCCGAATTCCTGCGCAGCTGCTACGCCGCGGCCAAGGGAGAATGGCCGTGAGTCCGGAGGTTCTCGGCTTTGTCGCCCTCGGCGCCTTGTTCGTCGCGATCTTCGTCGGTTTTCCCATCGCCTTCACCTTGATCGCGGTCGCCGTGGTTTTCGGCTACCTCGGCCTCGGCAAGATGATTTTCTACCTGATGACGCTGCAATTCTTCGCGGTGATGAAGGAGACGACGCTCGCCTCGGTGCCGTTCTTCCTGTTCATGGGCTTCCTGCTCGAGCGGTCGGGGCTGATGGAGCGCTTGTTCCGAAGCATTCAGTCCCTGCTCGCGGGCTTGCGCGGCTCGCTTTACCTCGCGGTGCTGATCACCGCGACCATCTTCGCCGCCGCCACCGGAATCGTCGGCTCGTCGGTGACGCTGCTCGGGGTCATGGCCGCCCCGGCGATGAAGAGAAGCGGCTACGACATTCCTCTCTCGGCCGGCACCATCGCCGCCGGGGGCACGCTCGGCATCCTGATCCCGCCCTCGGTGATGCTGATCGTGATGGGGCCGGTGGTCGGGGTGCCGGTAACGTATCTGTTCGCCGCCGCGGTTCTGCCTGGACTGCTGCTGTCGTCGCTCTATATCGGCTATGCGTTGCTGCGCTGTCACCTGAATCCCGCGCTCGGGCCGCTGTTGCCGCTCGAGGAACGCGCCGAGAGCGTGTGGCACGCGCTCCGCGATCTCGTCTTCGGCGTGGTGCCGGTGGTGATCGTCATTCTCGCGACCCTCGGCGTCATTCTCGCCGGGATCGCGACCCCGACCGACGCCGGTGCGGTCGGAGCCTTCGCCGTTCTGCTCCTGACCGTGGCCTATCGCCGCCTGACCTGGGAACGCCTGAAGGGGGCGGTTTGGTCCACCCTCGAGATTTCGAGCATGATCTTGCTCCTGGTCGCGGCCTCGAATTTCTTCGGCGCGGTGTTCTCGCGCCTCGGCAGCACGACGCTGATCGCCGAATCCCTGCTCGGCCTCGCGCTGCCGCCGACGATGCTGCTGATCGTGATCCTGCTGGTCATTTTCCTGCTCGGCTGGCCGCTGGAATGGGTGCCGATCGTGCTCATCGTCGTGCCGATCCTTCTGCCGATCGTGCAGAAGGCCGGCATCGACCTGATCTGGTTCTGCACGCTCGTCGCCGTCTGCCTGCAAACGGCGTGGTTGTCGCCGCCGGTCGCGCTGTCGGCGTATTTCCTGAAAGGGGTCGTCCCCGACTGGAGCCTGCGCGACATCTACGCCGGCATGCTGCAATTCATGTGGTTGCAGGTCGCCGGCCTCGCGCTCATTTTCGCGTTCCCGCAACTCGCGCTCTGGCTGCCGAAGATTCTCTTCTAAGCCGTTGCGAGGCTGGTGAAGACCGCGTGCAGCGCCTGGGCGAGATTGGATTTGGGGTTGTCGGAGCGTTCGATCAGGCCGATGCGGCGCTCGAGCGGCGGCTCGCCGAACGGGACGTAGCGCACCGGCAACGGATGCGGCCCCTCGACGCAGCGCTGCGGGACGATCGCGATGCCGAGGCCGTAGTAGACCATAAGCAGGATGGATTCGATCGAATCGAGCTCCATCGCCTGGCGCGGCCTGATCCCGCGCGCGCGCAGGCTTTGCTGGATCGGCCGCGCGACCCAGGCGCGGCGGTTGTAACGGATGTAGGGCCAGGCCGCGAGCAGTTCGCGGTCGGTCTTCTCGGCGCTGTGCGGGGGCGCGGCGACCGCGATTTTTTCCGTCGCCACGGGGCGCCAGACGAGGTCGGCCGGGACGTGGTTGGGCTCGCTGATCAGGGCGGCGTCGAGCTCGCCGCGCTCGACGCGCTGGACCAGCTCGCCCGACATGCCGTTGACGAGGTTGACGGCGATGTGCGGGTGAATCCGCTGCAGGCCGGCGAGCGCCCGGGGCACGATCCCCGAAAGCGCCGTCGGCACCGCGCCCACCTCGAGCAAGCCCGCCATGCCGTCCGTGTCCGGGGCGGTCGCTTCGGCCATCCGCTCGTAGAGCTGGACGATCTCGCGGGCGCGCCGGACCAACTGCTTGCCGTGATCGTTGAGGGCGGGCGGGCGCCGGTGCCGGTCGAACAGCTTGATCCGCAGCTCGTCTTCCAGGCCGCGCAATTGCATGCTCACGGCCGATTGGGTCAATCCGACGGCACGGGCGGCGGCGGCGAAGCTGCCGCGATCGGCGACCGCGACAAGGGTGCGCAGGTTGCGAATACCCATGGGGACCTCCTCTGGGAGACGGAGCCCATTACATCAAAAATATTGAATCTAAGGAACAATCTTATTCGTTTTTCTCGTCTTTTGATGAAGTGTACCTTCCCCGAACGCCGCCCGTTTTTTCGCAGGAGGGCTCCCCATGGGTCACGTCTCGACCCCCGCGCAGGCCGCCAAGGACAAGGACCAGATGGAGAAAGACCGCGCCACGGTCGCCCTGCTGGTCGGGAAGGCCCGCGCCGCCATGGCCGCTTTCGCCGGCGCCTCCCAGGAAACGGTGGACGATGCCGTGCGCGCGCTCGCCTGGGCGATTTACGAGCCCGGCCGCGCCCAGGCGCTCGCCCAGATGGCGGTCAAGGACACCGGGCTCGGCAACGTTCCCGACAAAATCACCAAGAACCAACGCAAGACCTTCGGCACGCTCCGCGATCTCTTGCGCGCGCGCACCGTCGGGATCATCGAGGAAGACCCGAAGCGCGGCATCGTCAAGTACGCCAAGCCGGTCGGCGTGGTCGGCGCGATCTGTCCCTCGACCAACCCCGCCGCCACCCCCGCCAACAAAGCGATGATGGCGGTCAAGGGGCGGAACGCCATCGTCATCGCGCCTTCGCCCGCGGGCCAGGGCACGACCGGGCGGGTGGTGGAGATGATGCGGGACGAATTGACCCGCGCCGGACACCCCGCCGACCTGGTTCAGGTTTTGCCGCCGCCGGTTTCCAAGTCGCTGACCCAGGCGCTGATGGAAGCCTGCGATCTGATCGTGGTCACCGGCTCGCAGGACAACGTCCGGCGCGCCTACCGCTCGGGCAAGCCCGCGATCGGGGTCGGCACCGGCAACGTCCCGGTCATTGTCGATTCGAGCGCCGACCTCGCCGCCGCCGCGGCCAAGATCCGCGATTCCAAAATCTTCGACAACGCCACCTCCTGTTCCTCCGAGAATGCGCTGATCGTCCTCGACGATGTCTACGACGCGGCGATCGCGGCTCTCAAGGAATCCGGCGGCTACATGGCGACGCCTCGGGAAAAAGCGGTCATCGAATCCAAGCTTTGGATTAACGGCGCACTCAACCGCCAGCTCGTCGCCAAGGACGCGAGCGTGTTCGCGGAGATGACCGGACTTCCGGACGAAGCGCGGAAAGCGAAGTTCTTCATGGTCGAAGAAACCGGCGTCGGCCCCGATCATCCGTTTTCGGGCGAAAAGCTTTCGCTCGCGCTCGCCATCTATCGCGCCAAGGACTTCGCCGCCGCGATCGCGCGCGTGCGCGAAATCCTCGCTTTCCAGGGCGCGGGCCATTCCTGCGGCCTGCACACCCGTGACATGAATCACGCCCGCCGTCTCGCCGCCGAGCTCGACGTCGTGCGCGTGCTGGTCAACCAGGCGCACACCTTCGGCAACGGCGGCAGCTTCGACAACGGCCTCAACTTCACCCTGAGCATGGGCTGCGGTACCTGGGGCGGCAACAGCATCAGCGACAATCTCAATTACCGGAACTTCATCAACGTCACCCATCTTTCGACCGTGATCCCCGAAGACAAGCCGACGGAAGCGGAACTGTTCGGCCCCTATTTCGCCCGCCATGGCCGCGGGGCGCGGGCGGGGACATCGGGATGAACTTCGAGGAGCACGTCGCCAAGGCCGAATTCGCCGCCGCGGGGATTCCGGTCCCCGAAGGCAGGGTTGTCACGACGCCGGCGGAGGCCGAGGCCGCCGCCCGCGCGCTGGGGCCGGTCGCGGTCAAGGCCCAGGCGCCAGCCGGCAAGCGTGGCAAAGCCGGCGCCATCGCGCTCGCGGAATCGCCCGCGGAGGCCGCGGCGGCGGCGCGCCGCATCCTCGGCATGACCCTCGGCGCGCATCGTATCAAGCGCCTGTTGGTGGAAAAGCGCATCGCGATCGCGCGCGAGCTCTATGCCGCGGTCCTCAACGATCCCGCGAGCCAGGGGCCGCTGGTGCTGTTCTCCACCTTGGGCGGCATGGACATCGAGGAAGCCGCGGCGCGCGACCCCCAATCCGTCCGCCGCCACCCGGTCGACATTCTCGCCGGATTCGCGGCGAAGGACGCGGAAACGATGCTCGGCGGCCTCGATCTCGGCCCGGCGCAAGCGCTGCTCGCCGATCTACTTGTCCGGCTCTATGCCTTCTACCGCGCGCGCGACGCGGAATTGGTCGAGATCAATCCTCTCGCGCTCACCCGCTCGGGCACTCTCGTCGCCTTGGACGGCAAGCTCGCGCTCGACGACGGCGCGCTGGCGCGACAGGAATCGCTCGCCAAGCAGGGGCTCGCCGAGCCCCTGACGGGGCTGGAGGCGCGCGGCCGCGCCGCCGGCCTCCGCTTCATCGAACTCGACGGCGACATCGGCATCCTCGCCAACGGCGCCGGGCTCACCATGACGACCATGGACGCGGTCCGCCACTACGGCGGCCGGCCGGCGAATTTCCTCGAGATTGGCGGCGACGCCTACACCCGGGCCAAGCCCGCGCTTGAACTGGTGCTCGCCAATCCGAACGTGCGAAGCCTGGTGGTGAATTTCTGCGGCGCGTTCGCCCGCACCGACGTCATGGCCGAGGGCGTGGTCACGGCGTGGGAGGAATTGCGCCCCAAGATCCCGGTATTTTTCTCGATCCACGGCACCGGCGAGGAAGAAGCGGTACGACTGGTCAAAGGCCGGCTCGGCGTCGAGCCGTTCGATTCGATGGACGACGCGGTCGAAGGTGCGGTGAGGGCGGCGCGATGATCGTTCGCCGCATACACCGGGTTCTGGTCCAGGGGATCACCGGACGGCAGGGAACCTTCTGGACCGAGAAGATGATCGAATGCGGCACCCGCGTCGTCGGCGGGGTCAATCCGAAGAAAGCGGGCGAAACCCACCTCGGCCTGCCGGTCTTCGCGTCGGCGGTCGAGGCAGCCAAGGCGGTCGGCTTCGACGTTGTCGTCCAGTTCGTTCCGCCGCTCGGCGCCCGCGCCGCGGCGCTCGACGCCATCGACGCCGGGGCCAGACTGCTGGTGATGCTGACCGAGCACATTCCCGTGCAGGACGTTATGTATTTCCTCGCCGCTGCCCGCAACAGCGGCACCGCCGTCGTCGGACCCAACACCGCCGGACTCGTGACTCCGGGCGAATGTTTCGTCGGCATCATGCCGGGGTTCAACCGCAACGTCTTCCGCCCCGGCCGGGTCGGCGTGATCTCGCGGAGCGGCAGCCTGGGCACGCTGGTTTGCCTCGATCTCACCCGCGCCGGCCTCGGCCAGTCGGCTTTCATCGGCGTCGGCGGCGATGCCATCGTCGGCACCACCAGCCGCGACGCGCTCGAAATCTTCGCACGCGACCCCGGCACCGACGCCGTGGTCCTGGTCGGCGAGATCGGCGGCGCGGCGGAGGAAACGGCGGCCGAATACGCCGCGACCATGACCAAGCCCGTGGTCGCCTTCATCGCCGGCCGCGCCGCGCCGGTCGGCAAGCGCATGGGCCACGCCGGCGCCATTGTCTTGGGTGCGCGCGGGACCTATGATTCCAAACGCCACGCGCTCGAACAGGCCGGAGTCGAAGTCCTCGACTTGCCGTCGGGGCTGGCGCCCGCGCTCACCAAAGCCCTCGCCCGCGCCGCGCGCGCGAATCCCCAATCCGCCCGGCAAAGCAAGTCGGGATAAATCGCACGATCGACCCAGGAGGAAATCCATGACCCGCATGACCCCGAGCGAAGCCTTCGTCGAGACGCTGGCGGCCAATGAAGTGAAATACGTGTTCGGCATCGTCGGCTCGGCCTACATGGACGCGCTCGACATCTTCGAGCCGGCCGGAATCCGGTTCTTTCCCGTCGCCCACGAGCAGGGCGCCGGCCACATGGCCGACGGTTACGCCCGCGTCACCGGCAAGCACGGCGTCTGCATCGGTCAGAACGGCCCCGGCGTGACCAATTATGTCACCGCCGTCGCGGCGGCCTACTGGGCGCACTCGCCGGTCGTGTGCATCACGCCCGAAACCGGGTCCAACTCCATGGGTCTCGGCGGCTTCCAGGAAACCGACCAGATCCCGATCTTCTCCAAGATCACCAAATACCAGGCGGACATCCGCCGCTCCGACCGGATCCCCGAGATGATGGGACGCGCGTTCGACATCGCCATCGCCGAGCGCGGCCCGGTGCAGATCAACATTCCGCGCGATCTCTTCTACGGCGAGATCGACGTGGCGATTCCGAAACCCCGCCGGATCGAACGCGCCGCCGGCGGACCCGAAAGCCTGGAAGCCGCGGCCCGCGCGCTCGCGGAGGCCAAGTTCCCGGTGATCCTCGCCGGCGGCGGCATCGTCATGGGCGGCGGGCAGAAGGAGTGCATCGCGCTCGCCGAATACCTCCAGGCGCCGGTCTGCACCACCTA
>MIAC01000145.1:0-586 GCA_001830475.1 Rhodospirillales bacterium RIFCSPLOWO2_12_FULL_67_15 | reverse complement strand
GCTCGGCTATCAAGGCTCGAAAGCGGCGATGAAGCTGATCGCCCAGGCCGACGTGGTGCTCGCGCTCGGCACCCGCCTCGGTCCCTTCGGAACATTGCCCCAGCACGGCATCGATTACTGGCCGAAGCAGGCGAAAATCATCCAGGTCGACGCCGATTCGCGCGTGCTCGGCCTGGTCAGGGCGATCGACGTCGCCGTGCACGGCGATTCCCGGCTCGCGGCGAGCGCGATCCTGGAGCGGTTGCAGAAATCGAACATCGCGGTCGCCGGCCACGGCAACCGCGAGCAACGGCTCGCCGAAGTGAAGAAGCAGAAGAACGCCTGGGAATCCGAGCTCGACGGCTGGGGCCAGCAGAACGGTTCGCCGGTCGCGCCGCGGCGCGCGCTGCGCGAGCTGGAAAAGGCGATGCCGAAAGGCGCCATGGTCACGACCGACATCGGCAACATCTGTTCGGTTTCCAACTCCTATCTCCGGTTCGAGCGGCCCAACAGCTTCTTCGCCGCCATGAGCTTCGGCAATTGCGGCTACGCGTTTCCCAACAGCTTCTTCGCCGCCATGAGCTTCGGCAATTGCGGCTACGCGTTT
>MIAC01000144.1 GCA_001830475.1 Rhodospirillales bacterium RIFCSPLOWO2_12_FULL_67_15 | reverse complement strand
TCCCGGCGAGACCGGCCCCATCACCGGACTCGTCGAGCGCGTGGCGCGCGCCGGGTTCGACACGCTCTTCCTGACCGTTGACGTGGCGGTAGGCGCAAACCGCGAGAACAACGTGCGCAGCGGTTTCCATACTCCACTGCGCCCCAGCCTGCGCCTCGCGTGGGACGGCATCACGCGCCCGCGCTGGCTCATGGGTATGCTCGCGCGCACGCTGCTCCTGCACGGCATGCCTCACTTCGAAAACATGGGTCCCAGAGTCCCGCTGCTGACCGGCACCGGAGTGCGCGGTTGGAGGGTACGCGATCAGCTTTCCTGGAACCACGTCGAGATGATGCGGTGCCTGTGGAAGGGGCGTCTCATATTGAAAGGCATCCTCGCGAAGGAAGATGCCCGCATCGCCCGCGAGAGCGGTGTCGACGGCATCATCGTGTCGAATCACGGGGGACGCCAGCTCGACGGGGCAATCGCGCCGCTGCGAGTGCTGCCCGGGATAGTCGCTGAGGCGGGCGCCATGACGGTAATGCTGGACAGCGGCATCCGCCGCGGCACCGACGTGTTGAAGGCACTGGCCCTGGGCGCGCAGTTCGTGTTTGTCGGCCGCCCTTTCCTCTACGCGGCCGCCATCGCCGGCGAGGCCGGCGTGCGCCACGCAATCAACCTGCTGCGTGACGAAGTCGACCGCGACATGGCGCTGCTCGGCATCACGACGCTCGCCGACATGCGCCCGGAGCATCTCATGAACGCCCGTGCGAAGGATTGGCTCTTGTAGCGCAGGCGCCTCGCCTGCCATCCAATCACTGATTTCAGATGAACGAATGCAGGCGAGGCGCCTGCGCTACATGGCCGTTTTTGCTGACGACCGGGAACGCGTAGAAACTAAGGAACGTAACGACATGACTGACGAGAGCAACGGCACGGACGCGCATCTTCCCTTCACCGGCGTGGTGGTGCTTGACCTCACGCTCGCGCGCGCCGGCCCCACGTGCGTGCGGCATCTCGCGGATTGGGGCGCCGACGTGATCCGTATCGAAGCGCCCTCGACGATGGGCGAGGATGTCATCGGACGGCGGCATGGATCGGACTTCCAGAATCTGCACCGCAACAAACGGGCGATCCGGCTCGATCTGAAATCCAAAGAGGGATATGCGGTATTCCTGCGGCTGGTCGAGCGCGCCGACGTGGTGGTGGAAAACATGCGCGCTCCGGTCAAGGACCGTCTCAAGGTCGGTTGGGACGACCTCAAGAAAATCAATCCGCGCCTGGTGTACGGCAGCATCAGCGGATTCGGGCAGACCGGCCCGTATCGCGAACGCGGCGGCGTCGATCAGATCGCGCAGGGCTTGGGCGGCCTCATGTCAATCACCGGATTTCCGGAACAGGGCC
>MIAC01000143.1:1692-2412 GCA_001830475.1 Rhodospirillales bacterium RIFCSPLOWO2_12_FULL_67_15 | reverse complement strand
ACTACGATCTGAATCCATCGGAGATCGAGCAAGCGGTGATCTACGAGCATGCGGCTTGACAGTTGTCTTCTTCACGGACCGCGACCTCGGTTCCCGCTTCCCCGAGATTTTGGAAGGGGCGGGACTAACCGTCGAAAAACACCGGGACCACTTCGCGCCCCGATGCCCCGATGAAGAGTGGCTGCGTTCGATTGGCGAGCGGGGATGGGTCGCCCTCACGCACGATCGCCGTATCCGTTACAAGCCCAATGAACGAAATGCCGTCGTGCGGCACCGGGTCGCGCTGCTCGTGATCGTTGGCAAGGCTCCCTATCCGAAACTCGCGCAAGCGTTCGTGAATACTCTTCCTCGGATCAAGAGCTTCATCGAGCGACACCATCCGCCCTACATCGCCAAGGTGTATCGCCCCTCGCCCGCCGAAGTCGCGCGTCACTCGGCCGCGCCCGGGCGCGTGGAGCTTTGGTATCCAAAATAGCGTGCCTCATGCATTGATGGGCGCGGATAGCTCGACGTCCCTCCTCCTCCGCCCGTCACGCCGCCTTGGGGAGCGCGAAGCCGACGCCCTCGATCGCCGCAACCAGCTCGGCACGCTCGGCCGCGTTGAGCGCCTTCAAAGGCGGGCGCACCCGCGCCCAGGATTCGTCGCCGGTGATCGCCGCCATCACCGCCTTGAGGCCCGGCGGATAGGGGAACTTGGACATGGCGACGCGGGCGGCCGAA
>MIAC01000143.1:1402-1664 GCA_001830475.1 Rhodospirillales bacterium RIFCSPLOWO2_12_FULL_67_15 | reverse complement strand
GGCCGGCGCGGAAGCCGCGATAGATGTCGGCGGAAAGCTGGCTCACGATGTTGGCGCAAGCCGTGATCGCGCCCGCGCCGCCCTCACCCAGCATCGGATAGAGCAGATGGTCGGCGCCGGGGAAGACGGCGAAGCCCGGGAAATCGCGCGCGGCTTTGCGCATGTTCTCGAATTCGCCGGAGCTGTCCTTCATTCCGACCACGGTCTCGGGGTACGCCTTCACCAGCCGCTCGATCACGCCGAACGTGATCGGCACGCCCGC
>MIAC01000143.1:0-1360 GCA_001830475.1 Rhodospirillales bacterium RIFCSPLOWO2_12_FULL_67_15 | reverse complement strand
GCCCGCCATTTGCGGGAAGTGGTAGAGATAGACCCTGAGCCGCGAATCCCCGACCTTCTCGATCACCTCGGCGAAGAACGCGGCCATGCCTTCGTCGGACGGGTTCTTGTAGTAGAACGCCGGCAGCATCAGCACCCCCGCCGCGCCCGCCTTGAGCGCCGCCCGGGTGAGCTCGACCGCGTCGGAGGCCGCGCACGCGCCGGTTCCCGGCAGCATGCGTGCGCCGGCGATGCCGGCGGCGGCGAGATCCTCCAGCACCCGGACCCTCTCGGCGACCGTGAACGAGTTCGCCTCGCCGGTGGTGCCGAAAACCCCGAGCGCGTCCGCGCCGCGCGCGAGCAGCCAGCGGCAATGCGCCGCGAGCTTGGTTGAATCCGGCGCGCCGTCGGCCTTCAAGGGCGTCAGCACGGCGGGGATGATGCCTTTCAGGGTGCCTTCGGGGGTCGTCATTTTCCGGACTCCTTCTTTTCGATAATCAGGCGGACCAGTCGACCACGTGGCGCTCGATGTTGCCGGCTTTGCGCTCGGGGATCGCGCGCCCGCGCGCCGATTGGCCGGCCGCGTGCACGGTTTCAGGGCTGCCGGAGACGAGCGGGTGCCACCACGGCAAATCCTTGCCTTCGTCGATCAGCCGGTAGGCGCAGGTCGAGGGCAGCCAGTCGAGATGAGGGACGTTGGTCGCGGTCAGCGTCACGCAGTCGTGCATCTTGCGCATGCGGTTGGGATAGTCCGAGCAGCGGCATTCGGGCAACAGCAGCATCGGGCAGGCGACGCGGGTGAAGTTGAGCGTGCCGTCGGAATTCTCGATCTTGTGCAGGCAGCACTTGCCGCAGCCGTCGCAGAGCGATTCCCACTCGTCGGCGTCCATCTCCGCGAGCTTTTTCGTCCGCCAGAAGGGCTCGGCGGCGGGTGCGGCGGTTTTCGCGGCGATTTTCGCGGCAATACGACGGATAACGCTCATCGCCCATCGGTAGCGGATCGGGGGGCCAAAGGCAAGATACGGACCCTCAATTCCGGGCGATCAAATGAACGAACGAGCCCATCACGGCGCCGACGCGCAATCCCGTCGTTCCGAGGAGACGCCCCGAGGCGTCGGCGGTTTCGAACAAAGCCTCGCCCGGGCCTTCGCCATTGATGCTCGCGTAGTGGAACTCGTGGCCGGCGAAGGTGCTGCCGGCGGGGCCGAGCGGGCTTGCCGCGAGAGCCTTGGCGCGGCGATAGCCGAGATGGAGGCGGCGTTCGGCGAAAGAGGTTTCGAGCGGCAACAGCCCCGCCATCCGATGCCGCCTTCCGTCCGCGTCGGTCAGGCCTTCGCCCAGAACCATGTAGCCGCCGCATTCGCCGAACACGACCGCGCCGG
>MIAC01000142.1:540-5689 GCA_001830475.1 Rhodospirillales bacterium RIFCSPLOWO2_12_FULL_67_15 | reverse complement strand
AGACCGGCGGGCTCACCGCGCAACCCAACATCCGCTCCGTCATCAACGAGGAGGCCGCCGCGCTCGCCCAGGAAAACGAGCGCGTCACCGACAAGATCCTGTTCTGGCGCAAGCCCGAGCCGGAGGGGACCGTCGTCAACCCGGAGAAGGAGAACCAGCGCATCCGGGAGAATCAGGCGCTCGGCAAGCCGGTCACCGAAGGCGAAACGCCCATCATCCAGCGCCGCAAGCGCGGCCTGTTCTAACCCTGGCCGATCTCGGGACTCCGGCGCGTCTTGCCCCGGCGCGCGGATGCCTTATCTTAATCGAACCTGACGTCGCCCCTTCGATAAGGCCTCGCGCATGTCGTTTGTCCCCCGCGCCGCAATCGCCGCCGCTCTCCTGGCCGCGCTCGGCTTAGGCGCCGAACCCCGCCCGGCCGCCGCCAAGGTCTTCGGCGCGGAAAGTTTCACGCTCGCCAACGGGCTCACGGTCGTGGTCGTGCCCAACCCGCGCGCGCCGGTGGTCAAGCACATGGTCTGGTATCGGGTCGGCGGCGCCGACGAGGGCGAGGGCGAATCCGGCATCGCTCATTTCCTCGAGCACTTGATGTTCAAGGGCACCGACAAGCGTCCCGCCGGCGAGTTCTCCCGCCTGGTGGCGAAGAACGGCGGGCGCGAGAACGCCTTCACCTCCTACGACTACACCGGCTACCACCAGACCATCGCCAAGGACCGGCTCGAAATGGTCATGGCCTTGGAGGCCGAGCGCATGACCGGCCTCGCCATCACGCCCGAGGAGGTCGACCGCGAACGCCTGGTGGTGCTGGAGGAGCGGCGCACCCGCACCGACAATCATCCGGCGAGCCGGCTGCGCGAGCAGATGGCGGCGGTGCAGTTCTACAACTATCCCTACCGCCGCCCGGTCATCGGCTGGGAGCACGAGATCCGCGCGCTCGATCGCGCGCGCATCCTCGCCTTCTACCGGCGCTGGTATGCGCCCAACAACGCGGTCCTGGTGGTGGCGGGCGACATCACCGTGGCCGAACTCAGGCCGCTCGCCGAGAAATACTACGGCGCGATCCCGGCCGCCGCGCGCGTTTCCCGCGTTCGTCCCGACGAGCCGCCACAAACCGCCGCGCGCGAGGTGGTCCTGCGCGATCCGCGCGTACCCCAGCCGACCTGGTCGCGAAGCTGGCTCGCGCCTTCGCATCTCTGGGGCGCCAAGGAGCACGCCTACGCGCTCGAGGTGCTCGCCGAAATCCTCGGCGGCGGCGCGAGCGCAAGGCTCTACCGCGCGCTGGTGCTGGAGGCCGCCATCGCCGACAACGCCGGCGCCTTCTACGATTCCGCGACCCGCGGCCCGAGCCGGTTCGGATTCTACGCCTCGCCCCGGCGCGAGGTCGCGCCGGAAAGGGTCGAGCAGGCGATCGAAGCCGAGATCGCCCGCGTTCTCGCCGACGGCGTCGAGACGGGCGAAGTCGAGCGCGCCAAGACGCGCATGAAAGCGGCCGCCGTGCTCGCCCGCGATTCGCTCGAAACCGGCGCGCAGGCGCTCGGCTCGGCGCTCGCGGTCGGGCTCGGCGTCGAGGACGTGGAATCCTGGCCCGAGCGCATCGGCGCCGTGACCCTCGAGCAGATCAACGCCGCCGCCAGGTACGTGCTTTCCGGCACGGGCCACGTCACCGGCCGGCTGTTGCCGGCGGCGAAGGACTGAGCCATGACGAAGTTGCTTTCCCTTCTCGCCGCACTCGCCTTCACGGTGCCGGCGCTCCTCGCCGCGCCGCCGGCCGGGGCGATCGAGGTCCAGCAAGTCAAAAGTCCGGGCGGAATTACGGCTTGGCTGGTCCAGGACAAGCTCAACCCGATCCTCTCGCTCCGCTTCGCCTTTCGCGGCGGCGCCGCGCTCGATCCCGAGGGCAAGGAGGGGCTCGCCCGCATGGCCGCCGCCCTTTTGGACGAGGGCGCGGGCGACATGGACGCCAGGGCTTTCCGCGCCGCGCTCGAAGACCGCTCGATCAGCCTCGGCTTCGACTCTTCGTTCGACGAATTCGGCGGCTCGCTCCAGATGCTGACCGAGCACCGCGACACGGCCGCCGGCCTGCTCGCGCTGGCGCTGACCCGGCCCCGCTTCGACGCGGACGCGCTCGCGCGCGTCCGGAGCCAAATTCTCGCCCGCCTGCGCCGGGACGCCGAAAGCCCGGATACGGTCGCCCAGGTCCGCCTGTTCACCGAGATTTTCCCCGGGCACGCTTACGGCCGGCGCTCGCGCGGCACGCTCGAAAGCGTGCCCAGGATCGGGCCCGAGGATTTGCGCCGCTTCGTCGGCGCGCGGTTCGCCCGCGACGTTCTCGTCGTCGGCGTCGCCGGCGACATCACCGCCGCCGAGCTCGGCCGTCTGCTGGACCGCGCCTTCGGCGCGCTGCCTTCGAGCTCCGCGCCCGCCCAAATCCCCGAGGTCGCGCCGAAGATCGACTCCCGCGCGCTCGTCTCCCGGCTCAAGGTGCCGCAGAGCGCGATCGCCTTCGCCGCGCCGGGGGTCAAGCGGGACGATCCCGATTACTACGCGGCTTACGTGCTCAATTACATCCTCGGCGGGGGCGGATTCACTTCGCGGCTCCACGAGGAAGTGCGCGAGAAGCGCGGACTGGCCTATTCCGCCGGAACCTCGCTTCATCCCCTGCGCCGCTCGGCCCTGATCCTGGGCGGCGCCGGCACCGCGAACGCTCGGGTCAAGGAAACCATCGACGTCGTCCGCGCCGAATGGCGACGCATGGCCGAAGGCGGCGTCAGCGCCGAGGAGATCGAGAACGCCAAGACCTATCTCACCGGATCGTTTCCCTTGCGTTTCACCACGCTCGGCGGAATCGCCGGGATGTTGCTCGGAATGCAGATCGAGAACCTGGGCCCCGACTACATCGACCGTTATAACGGCCTGATCAATGCGGTCAGCGCCGAATCGGTCGCCCGAGTCGCCCGCCGGCTGCTCGATCCCGCCCGCCTCCTGGTCGTGGTCGCGGGCGAGCCGGAAGGGCTTGCCCCGACCGAATAGAGCCGACTGGCACGGTTTCAACTTGACTGGAAGCCCCCCCCTCCCCCTTCCCTCTCCCCCCGCGATTTGCGGGGGGAGAGGGTTGCGTAGGGTTGGCGCGGCGCTTGAGCCGCGCCTTACCCGAAGCTGGGTGAGGGGGGAACGATTCCAGTCAGCGTGAAAATGCTTTAGTACGGCCCCGGCCGCGCCGTTATCCTTGTCCATCATGTCTTCCCTCCCCGCCTCCCGTCGGCTCGACACGGCCTGGCGTTCGCTCGAGCGCCACCGCGCCCGCATCGCGCACGTTCACTTGCGCGCCCTGTTCGCGGCCGATCCGAAGCGCTTTGCCCGCTTCTCGCTCGCCCACGACGGGATTGTCCTCGACTACTCCAAGAACCGGATCACGGCGGAAACCGTCAAGCATCTCCTGGCGCTGGCCCGCGCCGCCGACGTCGAGGGCTGGCGCCGGCGCTTGTTCGATGGCGCCTTGGTGAACGCGAGCGAGGGGCGCGCCGCGCTCCATCCGGCGCTGCGCGATCGAACATCGCGGTCGAAGGGGGCATCGGCGGTGCGCGCGACGCTCGCCAAGATGCGCGATTTCGTCGCCGACGTCCGTTCCGGCAAGCGTTTCAGGCACGTCGTCCACATCGGCATCGGCGGGTCCTTGCTCGGACCCGAGCTTGCCTGCGAAGCGCTGGCGCCGCTCGGCGAAACGGGCATCGAGGTTCGTTTTCTTTCCAACGTGGACGGCACCGACTTCGCCCGCGCGATCCGGGGGCTGGATGCGGCACACACCCTGTTCGTCGTCGTCTCCAAGACCTTCGCCACCGCGGAGACGCTCGCCAACGCGCACGCCGCGCGCGACTGGATCGCGGCGAAGCTGGGTGAATCCGCGATCGCCCGCCACTTCGCCGCCGTCACCGCCGCGCGCGCCCGGGCCGAGGCGTTCGGGATTCCGCCGCGGTCGGTGTTCGAGCTCTGGGACTGGGTCGGCGGGCGCTTCTCGCTCTGGTCGGCGGCGGGACTTTCGTGCGCGCTCGTCTTGGGCCAGGACCGTTTCGAGGAAATGCTCGACGGCGCGCACGCGCTCGATACCCATTTCCGCACCGCGCCGCTCGGCAAGAATCTTCCCGTCCTCCTCGCCCTGGTCGGCGTCTGGAACGCGAATATCTTGGGCTTCCGCGCGCGCGCGGTGATCCCCTACGACAGCCGGCTCAAACGCCTACCCGCTTATCTCCAGCAGCTCGAAATGGAAAGCAACGGCAAGTCGGTGACCCGCGAGGGCCGCCCCGTCGGCCGCGCGACCTCTCCGGTCGTCTTCGGCGAATCCGGCACCGACGCCCAACACGCCTTTTTTCAGCTTCTCCACCAGGGCCCGCACCCGGTGCCGGTGGACTTCATCGCCGCGGCCGAGCCCGGCCCCGGGCCCGAAGCGCAGCGCCCGATCCTGCTCGCCAACATGCTGGCGCAAAGCGAAGCCCTCATGCGCGGACGCGACGCCGCCGAGGCCCGCGCCGAAATGCAAAAACAAGGACTCGCCGCGGCCGAGATCCGTCGCCTGCTCCCGCATCGCGTCTTTGCCGGCAACCGGCCGAGCACGACGATCCTGCTCCGCCGCCTCGATCCCTTCCACTTCGGGCTCCTGCTCGCGCTCTACGAGCACAAGACGTTCGTCGAGGGCGTGCTGTGGGGCGTCAATTCCTTCGACCAGTGGGGGGTGGAGCTCGGCAAGCAGCTCGCCGACGGCACCGCCCGCCTGCTCAAGGGTGATAAAATGGAAGGGCACGACTCTTCCACCGCCGGGCTCGCCCGGCAGATCAGGGCTTGGGCAGCGGCGAGGCGTTCATGACCATCCGCATTCTTCCCGAAACCGTCGTCAACCGCATCGCCGCCGGCGAAGTGGTCGAGCGGCCGGCATCCGCGGTCAAGGAGCTGGTCGAGAACGCGCTCGATGCCGGCGCGCGGCGGATCGAAATCGTCGTCCGCGACGGCGGCCAGGCGGAAATCGCCGTCGCCGACGACGGCTTGGGCATGACGGCGGACGAGCTCGTGCTCGCGGTCGAACGCCATGCGACTTCGAAACTGCCCGACGAGGATCTCTCCCGGATCGCGACGCTCGGCTTCCGCGGCGAGGCGCTGC
>MIAC01000142.1:389-529 GCA_001830475.1 Rhodospirillales bacterium RIFCSPLOWO2_12_FULL_67_15 | reverse complement strand
GCGGTCGCGCGGCTCACCCTCGCAAGCCGCGCCCGCGGGGCGACGGGCGCCTGGGCGCTATCGGTCGAAGGCGGGCGCAAGAGCGAGGTCCGCCCCGCCGCGCTCAAGGAAGGCACCCGCGTCGAGGTCAAGGACCTTTT
>MIAC01000142.1:0-123 GCA_001830475.1 Rhodospirillales bacterium RIFCSPLOWO2_12_FULL_67_15 | reverse complement strand
GCTTCGCCGGTATTCCCACCTTCAATCGCCCGACCGCGCAGATGCAGTTCCTGTTCGTCAACAACCGGCCGGTGCGCGATCGGCTTTTGCTGTCCTGCTTGCGCGGGGCCTACCGCGACCTGA
>MIAC01000141.1 GCA_001830475.1 Rhodospirillales bacterium RIFCSPLOWO2_12_FULL_67_15 | reverse complement strand
GGACTTGACCTTGATCCGGCCGAAGCAAAGCTCCTCCTCGTCGAGATCGTGGAAATAGACCCGGGCGCCGAATTCCTGGAAGGTGATCGGGAAATAAACCCCGTCCATCTGCGCCGAGACGATCAGGCGGAGCGTGGTGTCGCCGTGGCGGGCACCGAGGATCTCGAAGTCGTTGCCCGGCAGGTAGAGGGGAACGAAGAAGGGCAGGGCGTTGATGTGGTCCCAGTGCGGATGGGACAGGAAAATCTTGGCCTCGATCCGGGAACGCTTCTGTCTGACCAGGTGGTCGGACAGGTTCTTGATCCCCGAACCGGCGTCGAAAACGAACAGCTGGTGGGTCGGGAACTCCAGCGTCACGCACGAGGTGTTGCCGCCGTAGCGCAGGCTTTTCCCGCCCGACACCGGCAGCGTCCCGCGCACCCCCCAGAAGGTCATGTCGAGCTTGTCCTCGATGATGCGCAGGACCCGGGGCATGAAGTTCTCGGCCGTGATCGGCTTCTGGATGAAACCGTTGGCGCCGGCGCCGAGCGCGCGCTTGCGGTCGAATTCGTAGGTCTTGGCCGAGACCACCACGATCCACATGCCGGAAGTGGAGGGCTTGGCCCGGAGCATCGAGCAGAGATCGATGCCGTCGAGTTCCGGCATCATCAGGTCCACGATCACGACATCCGGTTTCTGCACGAGAATCTCGGCGAGCGCGGTCAGGCTGGAGGTCGCGGATTGAGCGATGTGCCCGGCTTGCTCGATCAGCGCCGTCATCATCTCGGTCATGGCCGGATCGTCGTCGACGACGTAGAAGCGCATGGACCTTTGCGTGCCCGTGGCGGCGACCGAGTTGGCGAGGAAAGGCTCGTTTTCGGCCAGCTGCGCCGAGACCGGTCCGCCGGCGGGGCGGAGCAACCGGGGCGCCGCCGCGGCTTCGGCGGCCGGCGGGCCGGACTTGCGGCGGGATTTGGCTGATTTTTTGCGCGCGGGTGCCACGGAACGAAATCAACCTCGAAATGGTATAAGCAATGTCCTCGGCTCTTCCGGCCGAAGGAATTGAATACGTCCGCAACCGGTTCCCCCCGCCCGATCCTGATCGGACCATGGCGATACGCTATTTTCCCCTATTGGGCATGGAAATCCGCCCGGATTCAACCGCAAAGATTGAGTGTCATTTGAGACAGGAGCCCTCGTGGCCTTTTCTCATAAAGGCGCCGGAATGGCCGATGGCGTGGATGGCCCTAAGAAAAAATCGGGCGCCCCCCGGATTTTAGCGGTCCGGAGAGCGCCCCAAGTTTCCCAGGGAGGATCGTTCGCACACCCCGCGCGCCATCACGAGCACCCCGTGGTCGCGCCGCAGGTGTTGCATTTGAGGCAGGTGCCGTTGCGCACCAGCGTGAAGTTTCCGCATTCGCCGCACGAGTCGCCCTCGTAGCCCTTGAGGCGGGCCTCGCGGATTTGGTCGAGCCTGGAATCCGCCGCCGCGATGACGGCTGCGTCAAAGTTGAGCGCGTGCGCGCCGTCATGGGAATGCAGTCCGACCGACATGACCGTGGCAGGCGAACCGGACACGACCGCCGCCGCGGCGCCTCCGCCCTTGGCGCCCTTGATGACCATGAGCTTGGAGCGGACAAACCCTTGGCTCGCCGCGGGCGTTAGCGCGCCTTCGGTCGCGCCCGGCAGGTTGCCTTCGGTGTTGCCTCCGCCGAGACTGTCGGGCTTCAAGTCGTCGGGCTGGATGTGGGCGAGGTCGTTGCGCCCCAGGTAGGACACCGCCAGCTCGCGGAACATGTAGTCGATGATCGAGGTCGCCGACTTGATCGCGTCGTTGCCCTGGACGAGGCCGGCGGGCTCGAAGCGGGTGAAGGTGAAGGCTTCGACGAACTCCTCGAGCGGCACGCCGTACTGGAGGCCGATCGAGATGGCGATGGCGAAATTGTTCATCAGGCTGCGGAACGCGGCGCCTTCCTTGTGCATGTCGACGAAGATCTCGGCGAGCCGGCCGTCGGCGTACTCGCCGGTGCGCAAATAGACCTTGTGGCCGCCGACGATGGCCTTCTGGGTGTAGCCCTTGCGCCGGCTGGGCGGGCGATCGCGCTCGCGCTTGACGCGCTCGACCACGCGCTAGACGATCCGCTCGACCACGCGCTCGGCCACGATCTCGGCGCGCACCGCGGACGGACCGGCGGCGATCCGTTCGAGGGTATCCTCGGCCTCGTCGGCCTCGTCGGCGAGCAAGGATGCGTTCAGGGGTTGCGACAGCTTGGAGCCGTCGCGATAGAGCGCGTTGGCCTTGAGCCCGAGCCGCCAGGACAGCATGTACGCGCTCTGGCAATCGGCCACCGTCGCCGGGTTCGGCATGTTGATGGTCTTGGAGATCGCGCCCGAGATGAACGGCTGGCACGCCGCCATCATGCGGATGTGGCTCTCGACCGAGAGGAACCGCTTGCCGGTCCAGCCGCAAGGGCTCGCGCAGTCGAACACCGGCAGGTGCTGGGGCTTCAGGAACGGCGCGCCTTCGAGCGTCATGGCGCCGCGAACGTAGGTGTTGGCGGCGTCGATGTCGGCCTTGGAAAAGCCGAGCGCGGCGAGCATGTCGAAGTCGAGCTCGTCGAGCCGGCACGGGTCGATCTTGAGGACGTCGAGGCAGAACGCCTCGCCCAGCGTCCATTTGTTGAAGACGAAACGGATGTCGTAGGCCTTGGCCAGCGCGCCCTCGATCTTGGCGAGCGCGTCGTCGGTGAAGCCGTGGGCGCGCAGGACCTCGTGGGTCACGCCCGGCGCGCCCTTGAGGGTGCCGTGGCCGACGGCATAGCGGACGATCTCGCCGATCTCGTCCTCGGCGTAGCCGAGGACCTTGAGCGCCCGCGGGACGATGCGGTTGATGATCTTGAAATAGCCGCCGCCGGCCAGCGTCTTATGCTTGACCAGGGCGAAGTCGGGTTCGATGCCGGTGGTGTCGCAGTCCATCACCAAACCGATGGTGCCGGTGGGCGCGACGACGCTGACCTGGGCGTTGCGGAAGCCGCGCGCCTGGCCGAGTTCGAGCGCGCGGTCCCAGGCCATGCGCGCGGCGGCGGCGAGTTCGGCGTCGCGGCAGTCGCCCGCGTTGAGGGCCACCGGCAGGATCGAAAGACCCTCGTAGCCGCCGCTCGCGCCGTGGGCGGCGCGGCGGTGATTGCGGATCACGCGCAGCATCGCCTCGCGGTTGGCCTCATAGCGGGGGAAGGCGCCCATTTCGCCCGCCATCTCCGCCGAAGCGGCGTAGGCGGTCCCGGTCATCAGCGCCGAAATCGCGGCGCAAATCGCGCGGCCCTCGGACGAATCGTAGGGAATGCCGGCGGCCATCAGATAGCCGCCGATGTTGGCGAAGCCGAGCCCGAGGGTGCGGAACTCGTAGGACAGCTCGGCGATGCGCGCGGAGGGGAACTGCGCCATCATCACCGAGATTTCGAGCGTTAAGGTCCACAGCCGGACCGCGTGCTCGAACCGGGCGACGTCGAACGTCCCGCCCTGGCCCTGGAACGGCAGCAGGTTGAGCGAGGCGAGGTTGCAGGCGGTGTCGTCGAGGAACATGTATTCCGAGCACGGATTGGAGGCGTTGATGCGCCCCGATTCCGGGCAGGTGTGCCATTCGTTGATGGTGGTGTCGAACTGAAGCCCCGGATCGGCCGAGGCCCAGGCGGCGTGCGCGATCTGCTCCCACAGCTCCTTCGCCCGGACGGTCTTGGACACATGGCCGTCGACGCGGCGGATCAGCGGCCAGTCGCCGTCCGCGCCGACCCGTTCGAGGAAGGCGTTGGAGACACGGACGCTGTTGTTGGAATTCTGCCCGCTCACGGTCATGTAGGCTTCCGCATCCCAGTCGGTGTCGAAGACCGGGAAGTCGATCGCGGCGTAGCCCTGGCGCGCGAACTGGACGACCCGCTGGATGTAGTTGTCCGGGATCATCGCCTTGCGCGCGCCGCGGATGGCGCGCTTGAGGGCGGGGTTGCGCGCCGGCTCGAACTGGTCTTCGCCGGCGAGCCCATCGGTGTTGCACGCGGCCATGATCTCGTTGAGATGCTTGTGGGCGAGGCGGGAACCGGCGACCAGGGCGGCGACCTTCTGTTCCTCGCGCACCTTCCAGTTGACGAATTGCTCGATGTCGGGGTGATCGACGTCCACCACCACCATCTTGGCGGCGCGGCGGGTGGTTCCGCCCGACTTGATCGCGCCGGCGGCGCGGTCGCCGATCTTGAGGAAGCTCATCAGGCCCGAGGAGCGCCCGCCGCCGGACAGCTTTTCGTTCTCGCCGCGCAGGCGGGAGAAATTGGAGCCGGTGCCGGAGCCGTACTTGAACAGGCGCGCCTCGCGCACCCACAAATCCATGATTCCGCCTTCGTTGACGAGATCGTCGTTCACGCTTTGAATGAAACAGGCGTGTGGCTGCGGATGCTCGTAGGCCGAGGTCGAACGGACCAGCCGGCCGGTGCGGGAATCGACGTAGAAATGACCCTGCGCCGGACCGTCGATGCCGTAAGCCCAATAGAGCCCGGTGTTGAACCATTGCGGCGAATTGGGCGCGCCGATCTGGGCGGCGAGCATGTGGCACATCTCGTCGAAGAACGCGCGCGCGTCCGCCTCGCCGTCGAAATAGCCGCCCTTCCAGCCCCAGTAGGTCCAGGTTCCGGCCATGCGGTCGAACACCTGCTTGGCGGAGGTTTCGCCGATCGAGCGCTCGCCCTTGGGCAACTCCGCGAGCGCGGCTTCGTCGGCGACGCTGCGCCACAGCCACGCCGGCACGCCGTTCTCCTCGACGCGCTTGAGGCGCGCGGGCACGCCCGCCTTGCGGAAGTACTTCTGCGCCAGCACGTCGCCGGCGACGTCCGACCAGCCGGCCGGAACTTCGAGGCGGTCGAGACGGAAGACCACCGAGCCGTCGGGATTCCTGATTTCGCTCGACGAGACCTTGAACTCGATTCCGCGATAGGGCGTTTCGCCTTCTTTCGTGAACTGACGCGCGATCCGCATTGTCCCCTCTTTATGTTTTTTGTCTTCCGGATACTTGGCCGGATGCTGGCCGCATCCGGTCCGGCGTTGCGTGATGGGGGCTTGCAGCCTCTGAAGAGATACGTCCCGTTCGGCGGGAATTCCCCAGAATGCGTTGCCCCCGTTTGCCTCTCCCGACGCCGGCTTTCCGCCGGCTTCCGAGCTGCCCGGCCTCGATGCGCCCTAGCGACTGTGGGTGTCTCGACGGCGAGGCGCCAAATCTAGCCCAGCGAGATTCTCCCGGCAATCGGAAAGTCCACATGTAGCGTTTACTGAACATGTTCATTACAACATCTAGTGCTAACAACGGCTTAACCGGAAGGGCCTGACGAGGCGGTTGAACCCGTGGCACCAGGAGTTGGGGATAACCGGGAAAACATGAAATTATGTTTTATTTACAAATGATTATGAATAAAAGACCGAGCCTCGGCCGGCCCTTGGAGCGAGGCACGGGGCGCCGCCGCCTTAGGGGTAGCCCCGACTTTCTTTGCCTGGCGATTGCCTATACGGGAAGCGGAGTCGCGCGCAATCCGAGCGAAAGCTTTCAAGGCGCGCCGCTGTTTTCATTGCCCGCGGTTGATCGGCTATAGTGGCGAAACGATGGCGACTATAGGCACACTCCTCTACACCCTGATCCGGGGCGAGCGGATCGGCACCGACGAATTCGGCAATCGCTACTACCGCGCGCGCACCGCGCGCCGGCATGGGCGCGAGCGGCGGTGGGTGATCTACAAGGGCGGCGACGAAGCCTCCAAGGTTCCGCCCGAATGGCACGCTTGGCTGCACCACACCGTGGACGCGCCGCTGACCCAGCGCGCGGCCGAAGGCAAGCCGTGGCAGAAACCCCACCTCCCCAACCCGACCGGCACGGCCGAGGCGTATCGCCCGGGCGGCCACGAATTCCGGGGCGGGCAACGCGCTTCGACCACGGCCGATTACGAACCCTGGCGGCCGGAAAGTTGATACGGACGCCGGCGTTCATGCGCAACGAGAACAAGGAAATCGCGGTCGGAGTCGTGGCCGTCTCGGCGCTGCTCCTGGTGCTGGCGTTTTTCTACGCCGGGCGGTCGCACGTGGTCGGCAAAGCGGCGGCGGCGAGCTATACGCTCAACGCGACCTTCAACCGGATCGACGGGCTTTTCCCGGGGGACCCGGTGCGGCTCGGCGGGATCCGCGTCGGCACGGTGGCGAAGGCGGAACTGGACCGCAATTACCGCGCCCGGCTTACGTTCCGCATGGACGCCGACGTCCGGTTGCCGGAGGACACCGCCGCGGCGATCCACACCGACGGCCTGTTCGGTTCCAAGTTCGTGGTCCTGCTCGCCGGCGGCGAGGACGCGACGATCAAGCCGGGCGGGGCCATCACCCACACCCAGGACGCGCTCATCGTCAGCGAGCTGCTCGAGCTCATCATCGCCGAAGGCCGCGCCGCGCGGGCCAAGCAGGACGCCGCGGCCAAGGCCGCGGCAAAGGAAGGAACCCGGCCATGATCGGACGCAATCTCGTCGAAACCGTGCTCGGCGCCGTCGTGCTGATGGTCGCCGGCATCTTCGTCTACTTTTTCCAGCAGACCGCGCAGGTGCGGGCGACGCAAGGCTACGCCGTCACCGCGTCCTTCGCCAAGATCGGCGGGCTCGCCAAGGGCAGCGACGTGCGCATCAGCGGGATCAAGGTCGGCACGGTGACCGGCCAGCGCCTCGATCCCAAGACCTTCGACGCGGTGGTGACGATGACAATCGCGCCGGAGGTGAAACTTCCCGCCGACACCACCGCCGCGGTGGACAGCGAAGGAATCCTGGGCGGGAAATACGTCCGCCTCGAGCCTGGAAGGGCGGCGGAGACGATCCCGTCCGGCGGCCTGATCCGCAAGACCCGCGACTATCGTTCGCTCGAAGACCAGGTCGGCGAAATCATCTTCCTCGCCACCGGCGGCGAGAAAAAATAAGAACTGATGCCCGCGGGTCGTGGGCCGGTTTACCCTCATACTTCGACAAGCCCGGCATGAGGAATTCGGTTTTAGCCTCACCCCGGGCCTGTCGAAAGGTAAGGCCGTCATATTGCCCCGCGATCCACTTGCGCCGTAAGGAGAGAGTTATTTCCAAGCGTTCCAAAATTCGCGGCTTGGCCGGGAAAGGCCGCCGTACCGGCCGGGGCACGCCGCCGCGCGGAAATTCCGCGCACACCCCCGATTACGCCCGGCTGATCCACCTGCTCGGCACCATCGCCGAGGCCGCGGTGTCGGCGGCGACGGTGCCCGACATACTCCGCGTCGCCGTGGAAGAAATCTGCCGATTCCTGAAGTGGCCCGTCGGCCACGCCTTCGTTCCGTCCGAGCGGTCTTCGCGAGAACTGGTTTCGAGCGGCATCTGGCACTTCGACGACCCGAAACGCTTCGAGCCATTCCGCCGGGTGTCCGGGAACTTCCCGAATATCCATCGAGGATTGATCGGGCGGGCGGTCGCGGTGAAAAAAGCCGTTCTGACTCCGGATATTGCCGACAAAACCATCGAATTTGTCTACCTCGACGAGGCGCGGGCGGCAGGGCTGACGTCGGGCATCGTCCTGCCGGTAATAACCGGTGGGCGCGTGATCGCGGTGCTGGAGTTCTACGCCACGGCGCGCGTCGAAAAGGATTCGACATTGCTTGCGGCGCTGGATCAGGTCGCGCGCCATATCGGTCACGTTGCGGAACGGATTCAAGCCCGCGCCTCCCATCAACGTCTTGCCGCCGCGATCGAGGGGATCGGCGACGGCGTCGCGCTGTTCGACAAGGACGAGCGGTTGTTGCTGTTCAACCGCCGTTACGCAGCCGAATTCTCCGTGATCGCCGATGTCTTCAAGCCCGGCCTCACGTTCGAGAGCTTTATCCGCGCGCTGACCAGGAAAGGGTATTTTCACCAAGTCAACGAGGACTGGATCCGGACGCGCCTGCGCCGGTTCCGCGCGCGGGAGGATGTCGAACACGCCGTTTCGGGCGCGGACGGCCGGCCGGAATGGCGCGCGGTGCGCCACCACCTCACGCCGAACGGCGAAACGCTGGTTGTGCTCAGCGACATCACCGCGCACAAGCGGGCGGAGCAGGAGTTGGAATCCTCACGCTACCTTTTGCGGACCGCGCTCGACAGCATGACCGACGGCGTCGCGCTGTTCGACAAAGACGAACGGCTGGTGCTGTGGAACGAGGGTT
>MIAC01000140.1:5441-5558 GCA_001830475.1 Rhodospirillales bacterium RIFCSPLOWO2_12_FULL_67_15 | reverse complement strand
GGGATCGGCTCGGCCATCCACTTGCGCACTTTATTCGGATCGCTGTGCGGAACGATCCGTTCGACCTGCGATTCCTGAGGATAAAGCGCGCGGGCCGTATCCAGTCCATAACCGAAC
>MIAC01000140.1:471-5319 GCA_001830475.1 Rhodospirillales bacterium RIFCSPLOWO2_12_FULL_67_15 | reverse complement strand
GCCCGCCGCGACGGCGAGCGCGCGGGAAAAGCGATGGCGCAGGACCAGCACCCACGGCCAAGCGAACAGCGTCATCACGGTCGCGCCGGTATTGAGGCGAAGCAGGGGCCGTAGCTCGGCGATGACGGGATGACCCGCGAGCGCGAGGATTTCCGCCTGGATCGGCCGATCGAACGCATATTCGATCCCGAGCAAAATGAAACCGACGGCCCCGCTGATCAAAATGGCCGTCTGCATCGTGCGGCGCGCGGGGCCGTCGAGGCGCGCAAAAACGCCGATCAGAAGAACCGCGCCGATCGCGAGCCCGGCGAGCGGCACCGCCGCTCGAAGCGTCTGCGCGGGCGTCAGCGACCAGAACGCGCTCAGCGCCCCAACCCCGATGAAAACGCCGACGGCCGCGGCGAGCCTCCGGGGCAGCGCCCGTACCGCTCCCTCCGCGACAGTGGCGGCGAGCGCAGCCACGGCCGCGACGGCGAAGAGGGGAGCGATCCCCTTGTGCGCGAAGAGGGCGAGAACGGGCATCAATGCCGCGCTCGCCGCCAGCAATCCTATCGGAAGCGATGTCTTCACGGGGGTTCGAAAATGTGCGGAAATCTGCCCTGGCGAAGGGAAGCGGAACGATGCCGGTCGGATGGCTTGCGTTGCGAACGCGGCTATTCTAGGGAAGGCTTCGGCCCAAGGCCACCCTTAACAGGTCTCGCACCCGAGCCATGCCGCGCACTCCGGTCGTGACGATTCCCGCCGCCAGCGGCCTCCCCGCCCGAAGCGTCGCGCTCGACATCCTGCGCGCGGTTCTTGCCCGCGCCATGCCGCTCGACGCCGCTCTCGAGAAAAGCGCGGACCTCGCCGTTCTCGCGCCCCGCGATCGCGCCTTCGCGCGCAATCTCGTCGCCACCGCCTTGCGCCGGCTTGGCCAGATCGACGCCGCGCTCGCCGCCTGTTTGGCGAAGCCGCTGCCCAAAAACGCCGACAAAGTCCGCGACGTCTTGCGTCTCGGCGCGACGCAATTGCTATTCCTCAAGACCCCCGCGCACGCGGCGGTAGCGACATCGATCGCGCTGGTCCCCGGCCGTTTCGGCCGCCTGAAGGGGCTGGCGAACGCCGTCTTGCGCCGGCTGGCCCGCGAAGGCGGCGCAATGATCGCCGGCCAGGATGCGGCGCGCCTGAATACGCCCGAATGGCTGTGGGCGCGTTGGTCCGCCGCATTCGGAGAAGATACCTGCCGTTGCATCGCCGAAGCTCATCTCGTCGAACCGCCGCTCGATCTCAGTGTCCGGGCGGAACCCGAGTTCTGGGCAAGGCGCTTGGGCGCGCGCGTGCTTCCGACCGGAACGGTGCGCGTGGCAAAATCGGCGTCGGTCGCCCAACTCGACGGCTACGCCGAGGGCGCGTGGTGGGTGCAAGACGCCGCCGCCGCGCTTCCGGCGCGCCTGCTCGGCGACGTGAAGGGTCTCGCCGTGTTCGATCTTTGCGCCGCGCCCGGAGGCAAGACCGCCCAGTTGGCGAACAAAGGTGCCAACGTCGTCGCCGTGGACTACTCGGAGGCGCGCGCAGCGAGGCTTCAAGAAAACCTCGCCCGGCTCAAGCTCGCGGCCGAGTGCGTCGTCGCCGACGTGCTCTCCTGGGCGCCGGGCCGGTCCGCCGACGTCGTGCTGCTCGACGCGCCGTGCGCCGCGACCGGCACCATCCGCCGTCATCCCGACATCCCGCGCGTCAAGAAACCCGCCGACATCGCCGCGCTCGCGGCGGCCCAAGTGAACCTTTTGCGCGCGGCCGCCGCTCTGGTTCGCCCCGGCGGGGTTCTGGTTTATTGCGTCTGTTCGCTCGAGCCCGAAGAAGGTCCCGGCCAAGTCGCCCGTTTTCTCGGGCCGGGCGTTCCCTTCGTCCGCGAACCCGTCGACGCCGCCGAGATCTGCGGCCAATCTCAATTCGTCACGGCCGAAGGCGATCTCCGCACGCTCCCATGTCATTGGCCGGACGTGGGCGGGATGGACGGTTTTTTCGCCGCGCGCCTTCGCCGGACGGGAACATAATCCTTTTAAGCCTTTATTAATGGCAGGCGGGCCATTAGGGTTGCGCGGCCTACGAGGAGCACATGGCCGAACTCCAAGGTTTTCACGAAAAGTTGGATCGCGCAGGCGACGTCAGGGCGGGCTCCGAGCGCGCCTTCGGATTGGTGTTCGCCGCCGTTTTCGCTCTGATCGGTTTGTGGCCCCTGCTGTCGGCGGGCGGCGTGCGTCTATGGGCGCTCATCGTTGCGGCGCTGTTTATCGCCGCCGCTCTTTTCGCGCCGCACGCGCTCAAGCCCCTGAACCGCCTCTGGTTCCTGTTCGGAGCACTTCTGCACAAGATCGTCAGTCCGCTGGTGATGGCGCTTTTGTTTTTCGTCACGGTGACGCCGATCGCGATTCTCATGCGCCTTGCGGGCAAGGACCCGCTCCGGCTCAAATTCGACCGCGCCGCGAAAAGCTACTGGATCGAGCGCTCGCCGCCCGGCCCGGCGCCCGAGACGATGCGCAACCAGTTCTGACGGAGCGATGACATGTCTTTTCTGGCCGAATTGTGGATGTTCCTCCGGGTGCGCAAGAAGTTCTGGCTTTTGCCGATCATCGTGATGATGGCGCTGTTCGGCGGACTGATCGTGCTGAGCCAGGGCTCGGCGGTCGCGCCGTTCATCTACACGATTTTCTGAGGAGGAGATCGGCTTGCGGATTCTTGGCGTTTCGGCGTTCTACCACGACAGCGCGGCGGCGCTGATCGAGGACGGCCGCATTGTCGCGGCCGCGCAGGAGGAACGCTTCACCCGCAAGAAGCACGATTCCGGTTTTCCCAAGAATGCCATCGCCTTCTGCCTCGAGCACGCGGGGCTCGGGCTCGCCGACGTGGATTTCGTCGCCTTCTACGACAAGCCGTTCCTCAAGTTCGAGCGGCTGCTCGAAACCTATGTCGCGTTCGCGCCCAGCGGGTTTGCCTCGTTTCGCATGGCGGTGCCGGTGTGGCTGCGCGAAAAACTGTTCCAGAAAGACCTGCTGCACAAACGATTCGCCGAGTTCGATCCCGCCTTCGATTGGCGCAACCGGCTCCTGTTTTCCGAACACCACCTCAGCCACGCGGCTTCGGCCTTCTTCCCCTCGCCCTTCGAGGACGCCCTGGTGCTGACCATGGACGGCGTCGGCGAATGGGCGACGACCTCGGTCGCGCTCGGGAAGGGAAACGCGCTCGCCGTCGTCAAGGAACTGCATTTTCCCCACTCGCTCGGCCTGCTTTACGCCGCCTTCACTTATTACACCGGCTTCAAGGTCAATTCCGGCGAATACAAGGTCATGGGGCTCGCGCCCTACGGCGAGCCGAAGTACGCCAAGCTGATCCTCGACAACCTGATGGACCTGAAGGACGACGGCACCTTCCGGCTCGATCAGTCCTTTTTCGACTATTGCACCGGCTTGCGCATGACCAATTCCAAGTTCGACATGCTTTTCGGCGGACCGGCGCGCAAGCCCGACGAATTGTTGACGAGGCGGCACATGGACCTCGCCGCCTCGATCCAGAAGGTGACGGAAGAGGTCGTGCTGCGGCTGACCCGCGCGCTCGCGGCCGAAACCGGCGCCCGGAATCTCTGTCTCGCCGGCGGCGTTGCCCTCAACTGCGTCGCCAACGGCCATATCCTCCGCGACGGCCGATTCGCGAATATCTGGATCCAACCGGCGGCGGGCGACGCCGGCGGCGCGCTCGGCGCGGCGCTCGGCGCCTATCATCTCTATCGCGGCGGCGCGCGCGTGATCGCCGCCAACCGGCAAGACGCCATGGCCGGAAGCTATCTCGGCCCCGAATTCGCGCAGTCCGACATCGAACGGCGCCTGACCGCCGCCGGGGCGCGCTTTCGCACCCTCAGCGCCGGAGCGGCGATCGAGGCGACGGCACGCGCCTTGGCCTCGGGCAAGACAGTCGGCTGGTTCCAGGGCCGGATGGAGTTCGGCCCGCGCGCGCTCGGCGCGCGTTCGTTCCTCGGCGATGCCCGCTCGCCGACCATGCAGAAGATGCTGAACCTGAAGATCAAATACCGGGAATCGTTTCGTCCGTTCGCGCCCTCGGTTTTGCGCGAAGACGTGGCCGAGTGGTTCGAGCTCGACGGCGACAGCCCCTATATGCTGATCGTCGCCGACGTCGCGGAAAAGCGCCGCCACGCCATGACCGAAGCCGAGCGGGATTTGTTCGGCATCGACAGATTGAACGTGCCGCGCTCGGAAATCCCGGCGGTGACGCACGTCGATTACTCCGCCCGCATCCAGACGGTGCACAGCGAGACCAATCCGCGCTACCATGCGCTGCTCGGGCGCTTCAAGGAGCTGACCGGCTGTCCGGTGATCGTGAACACCAGCTTCAACGTGCGCGGCGAACCGATCGTCTGTTCGCCGGAGGACGCCTTCCGCTGCTTCATGGGCACCGAGGCCGAGATGCTGGCGATCGGCGATTGCGTTCTCGACAAGGCCGAGCAGGACCCCGCCCTGAAGCGCGATTACAAAGGCTCGTTCGCGCCGGACTGACATGCATCGGTTATTCCCATGAATTACGGCCGCAAGATATCCGTCATCGGGCTCGGTTACGTCGGCCTGCCGGTCGCCGTCGCCTTCGCCCGCGCCGGCGTGCCGGTCGTCGCGTTCGACATCGACACCGCCCGCGTCGCCGAGCTGAAAGCGGGCCGCGACCGCACCGGCGAGATCGCGGCCGAGGCTCTCGCCACCCGTACCCTTGCCTTCACCGCCGATCCGGCCGCTCTCGGCGCGGCCGATTTTCACATCGTCACCGTGCCGACGCCGATCGACGGCGCCAACCGTCCCGACCTCCGCA
>MIAC01000140.1:0-429 GCA_001830475.1 Rhodospirillales bacterium RIFCSPLOWO2_12_FULL_67_15 | reverse complement strand
AAGGCGACATCGTCGTCTACGAATCGACCGTCTTTCCCGGCGCGACCGAGGAGTTTTGCGTGCCCCTGCTGGAAAAATCCTCACGCCTGGTTTCGGGGCGCGACTTTGCCGTCGGCTACAGCCCCGAGCGCATCAATCCCGGCGATCGCGAACACCGCTTCGAAACCATCGCCAAGGTGGTGTCCGCCCCGGACGCGGCGACGCTGGAAACCATCGCCCGGGTCTACGGCTCGGTCGTCAAGGCCGGCATTTTCCGCGCCGCCAGCATCAAGGCGGCGGAAGCCGCCAAGGTGATCGAGAACACCCAGCGCGATCTCAACATCGCGCTGATGAACGAACTGGCCATCATCTGCCATCGCCTGGGGCTGGATACCGGCGACGTGCTCGACGCGGCCGAAACCAAGTGGAATTTCCTCAAGTTCTCGCCCG